>NZ_JAKLTL010000013.1:0-80460 GCF_022012315.1 Acinetobacter sp. ME22 | reverse complement strand
ACTTAAAAAGTTACACATGTATTTTAGTTTTATTAAATATGTAAATTCTATGGCGGCAAAGTTAATGATATTCGTAAAAAATGTATTTTGTATTGTGCTTGGTTTTTTTATTCCATTAGTTATATCGGTACTTGTTTTTTCTATTTATATTCTTCTAAAACATACTGATAATTCAACAATTGATGGTGTTATTTATGCTAAAAATTTTTTCTTATTCTTATTCTTATTCTTATTATTGGCTATATCTTCTTCTGGAATTAAATCGATCATTTATAGTTTCATTATGAACCTATTTGTTTTACCAAAGCTGAAGAAAGCTAAGAATATTATCCTAATCAGCAGCATCTTAGGCGGATTGTTTGGGTTAGGCAGTCTTATTTTTAATCTAATTCTTAATCAAACTTTCTATTTTGACCTTTGGTACTTCTACATCATTTTATTCGATTGTGTTGTTGGTGCAATTTCTGGGTATCTATTGTTAAAAATTAGATCTTTGCTGTTTTAACTTAAAAAGTTACACATGTATTTTAGTTTCATTAAATATGTGGATTTTATGGCGGTAAAGCTAATGATATTCGTGAAAAATGTATTGTGTATTATGTTGTGTATTGTGCTTGGTTTTTTTATTCCATTAATTGTATCGGCACTTGTTTCTTCTATTTATTTTCTGCTACAACATCCTGATAATTCATATGCTGAAATTTTTTCCTTATTCTTATTATGGGCTGTACTTTTTTCCGGAGTTCAATCAATTATTTATAGTTTTATTATGAACTTGACTATTTTACTAAATCCGAAAAAAACCAAGAATATCATCTTAACAAGCAGCATCTTAGGCGGATTGTCTGGGCTAGTAGGTATTCTTGTTCTTAATCTAATTATTGATCGAACTTTCCATCTTGATCTTGAGGACTTCTACATCATTTTATTAGGTTTTGTTGTTGGTGTAATTTCTGGGTATCTATTGTTAAAAATTAGATCTTTCCTTTTTTAATTAAAGAAATACAGCATTTTTAATTTTAAAATAAAACTAAAATACATGTACCACATAAGTAAAAAACAAGTAAATTACTTGTTTTTTACAACATTAAATTTATCAGAAATAATTGATTTATAATATTCTTTACCTATAACTTTTTCGCACTTTGCTAAAATTGTTTCACGAATAAAAGCATTGATTGAAGTATCACTAAGCTCTGAGAGTCTGGAAACAGCTGCTTCAATTGCTTTTAACTCTTCAGGGAAAAGCGGCACAGTAATATTACGACCTTGTCTGGTACGTGAACGCTCACGATTACTTAAAGTATTTGGTTCTAACTCAACTTCGCTTTTATTTCGTGTGGTGATTTTCTTAGTCTTAGACTCTGCAACTTTTACATCTGAGTTCGCATCTTCAATAAATGCTGTTTTCTCTCGAGCACGCTTAAACCTATCTAAGTCAGCCATAATCAAAGCACCTCAATCAAAAATTCATTAAACTCATCTTTTGCTTTACTGCTGTTCATTTCAGATACAGACTTCGCCTCCACAATCGCATCACGAAATTGTTTACGATCCTTAATCACAGTTTGCAAAAGTTTAAAATTTGGATAGTCAGCAAGGTACGTTTTTGCTTGTTCAATCTCACTGCTTTTTGGATTGGTTGGCGCTTTGTTAATAACAATATAGGCTTCAAGTGTTGGATTGTCCGTTTTGACTTTTTGGATTTTATCGTCCAAATACGGAATGACCTCCAAATCTAATAAGCTCGCTTGAGTTGGTACAACCAACTTATCTGTCACCAATAACGCTTCACGAAAAACCTCTGAATCTCGCCCAGCAATATCAATCAAGATAAAATCATAATCTTCAACTTTCTTTTCTAGTGTATCGAGCAAGTTCTCATGAGCCGCGATAGAGTCCAGTTTACTCTCGCGGAAATCGTTCCACTTGTAGGCAGATCGCTGCTCATCCGCATCCACCAAGAGCGTCTTACCTTTATTCATTAAAGCCACAGCAATGTTTGTCGCAATTGTGGTTTTACCCACACCACCTTTACGGTTTGCCACTGTAATAATAAGCGCCATACCTACTCCAATCGTTTCTCTATAAAATCATTATAGATGAATTATAGATTTTTAAAAGAAGTTTAAAACATTTATAAAAAAACTAAAAACTAACTATTAAACATTTTTAATAGTTGTTTTTATAAAACATAAGTATTTGTTTTATTAAAAATTAAATTAAACTCTTTTTGGATAAATTATATATTTTTTTTGAAAATTAATATCTCTTAATTTATCTAAAAGTCTAATTTCTAAATCAGTATAACTTTCACCAACAGCAGCATGTTTAGCTGCAAACTCATCATCATAAGCAAGTTTATTGGCAAAAAAACGGATCTGTTTTTCAGTCAAACCATTGAAGAAGTCAGAAGTGTCCTGATCTTTATTAACATCAATTACATCCTTAATCGGTTTAGCTTTAAACTTAAATTGGAAGCCTGTAATTGATCGACCAATTTTAAATTGCTCATATTCAACTTGAATGTCAGTGTATAGATTAACTTGCTTGATCGCAGGCTCAATGACAATACGCTTAAAATTATCCATCCGTTGATATTCACTGTCATCCAGACCAATCTTTTCTCGAAAATCAGCAATGGTGACAACAGGGGTCTTACCAACTTCACGCCATGAAATCAAAATTTCATAAAGTCGGATGGCATACTTGCTGGTCAACTGAGAAACCTGTTTTAACTGATAGCTAGTGAAGTGTTTTTCTAATCTGGTGATCAAAGTAAAGATCAGTTCAATTACCTCATAGTTGTCTGTGTATGCAATTTTAGAGATCCAGCGTGATTTAAAAGACCATTTTCACGTGCACTGATAATCGCAAGTAAAATAAGGCACTGCTCAGTAAGATTCTAGCTTGCATTAATAAGGCATTGTCTTTAATGACAAGTTCATTTTTTATGTCACTATTTCTTATATCCAACATAGTTTTGACTATATCACCTTTTAATGTGTTGATAAGACAAGGAATTTGTAGTGATATAAAATTGGTAAAAAATGGACTGTTTTCTATAAAAACAGTCCAAACAGAGTACAGTAAGAATAATTGGAGTGATTAATAACCTGTTTTACGATCAACGTATTTAGGAATAGTGCCATTGATACGATATTGCTGAATATTTTTAGCAACAATAGCAGATGCTGTTTTTCTATTGGTTGGAGCAGAGATATGAGGCAATACAGTAACGTTTTGATGTGTCCAATGCCATGAATCTTGTGAAAGAGGCTCTTGATGAAAAACGTCCAGTACAGCATGAGCGAGATGCTCAAAGTCTAAAGTTTGTTTTAAAGCATCATCATCAATAATTGCGCCTCGACCAAAATTAATTAATGAAGCCTGTTTTTTTAACATTGAAAAAAAATTGTGATTGATAAGATTTTTAGTTTGTGGAGTGAGAGGCAATAGACAAATGAGAAAATCGGTCTTTGCTAGCATTTCAAGTAAACCATTATCTCCATAATAACATTGGATATTATCAATAGATTTTTGGCTTCGACTCCAACCACAAACTTTAAATCCCACAGCTTTTAACTTCACCGCAGCAGCTAGACCAAGTTCACCTAAGCCCAAAATTGAAACGGTTTTTTCTTCAGCAGGGGTATATTCATGCTCTAACCATTGTTTGTTACGCTGTTGTCTCGCGTACAGTGGCATATCTCGATGTAAATATAATGTCCAAGCAACAACAGCTTCGGCCATAGTGGCTGCAAGTTGTGGATCAATCAATCTAACGACTTTGAGTTGGGGATTATGATCTAGATCTGCCATGAGTCGCTCTACGCCAGCCCAAACGCTATGAACCCATTTTAGATTGGGTAATTGTTTCAGGTCATTTGGATCTGGATTGGCAACGATTGCAACTTCACAGGCTGTACGTTCTTTGATGTTGAGTTCATTAAGTAAAACGATATGTTCTTCGGGCATTGCTGCTTGTAGGGCAGACACCCATAATTGAGCTTGTGACCAAGCATGCGGACAAACAAATGGAAGAATATTTTTCATTAAGCAAATACTTTACTCATATTTAGAAATTTGGTCATTTTGACAAGGAGGTTTTGGATCATTCAAGGTCTGATTGTACTCAAAGGCTCATATTAAGCTATCACAAGCCTATAGATAAAATAAAATGTTTGGACTGCTCCCAGTATCCTAGACATGATGGCACTGTTGCAAATAGATATTTGAGCAGATGATTTCCCTTTAAAAAGCATTTAAAGACCGAAAACTCTATTCACTAGATATAGCTAAATTCTAAATAAGTTACTGCAATGCTCTTTGAATAATAAATCTATATCTTTAATTCTCAGTCTTTTCCTCACTGATTTTATTTGAGCCCACCTTGCACGATATATCGTTCATCTATCAGATTTAAGTCAGGACTATATTTGGGTAACCATACAAGGTAATGGCCTGCTTCTTCGATTAATTTTTTAAGACGTTTACCTTTGTGGAACGCCGCATTATCCATGATGAGAACACTTTTCTCTTTTAATTTCGGCAGTAGATCATGCTCAACCCAACCTTCAAATACTTCTATCGTGATAGAGCAGTTAAATAAGCTCACAGTCAGTAACTTATTTTTAATCAAAGCTCCAATGGCATTACAACTGTTCTTGATTTGCCAATTGAATGTACCTTCTGCTCGTGTACCTTTGTGACTATAGCTATGGAAGCGGGTATCATCACTTTGAAACCCACTTTCATCAATATAAATTAAGGGAAGTGCAGGTTCTAAATCTTCAATTAAATTTTTAAATTGTTCTCGTTGACGAGCATCTGATTTTGGATGAGTTAAGGTCTTTTTTTACGTGATATTCCTGCTTTATGTAATGCATTAAACACAGCATGAGTGCTTACGCCCAAACGTTCAGCTCGTTCATACTGATAATCATCGGGATATTTTTCAATATCTGCCAATATTTGTGCTTGAGTAATTTTAGCTGGACGTCCAGGAATCGGTTTTCGCTCTGTAGATTTTTGCCACAGTTGGATGGTACGTGTAGAAAGATTGAAATGCTGTGCTGCTTTTCGCACAGACAGTTGATCTCTAGTCATAATCTCAATGACTTTGTCTTTAAAATCTTTTGAATATCCCATATCTTGCATTGTAGTTGATATTTTAGAACTTAGCTATACACCCCACTCTGGGGTCGGTCTGTAGCTATTCAAAAATAGCTACAGCCTTTTTTTATTAAAATCAGTGTTACTTTAGAGTATACCCTAAAGTAACACTGATTTTCTGATCATAAGAGTGTATCTTTTAAATGATTTTTGATCATAAATAACATGTAACTTTTATATTTAAAATTTATAATAAACACTTTGGGTGATTTGTCGCCAATTTATGGGGTAAAAGATGAAAGGTCAAAAAATAGGCTATGTTCGAGTCAGTTCAGTTGAACAAAATACTGGACGTCAATTGGAAGGGATCGAAGTTGATCGACTGTTTATTGATAAAGCTTCAGGTAAAAATACCGACCGACCTAAATTTCAGGAAATGCTGAACTATGTCAGGGAAGGGGACATGGTTATCGTGCACTCGATGGATCGATTTGCCCGTAGTTTAAAAGATCTTGTTGAAGAAGTAGACAAACTGGTCAAACGTGGTATTGCGATCCAGTTCATGAAGGAAAAGATCACTTTTACTGCTCAAGCAACACCGATGGATAATTTGATGTTGCAATTGATGGGGGCTTTTGCTCAGTTTGAGCGTGAGATTATTTTAGAACGACAAAAAGAAGGGATTAAACTGGCAGCCGCACAAGGCAAATATAAAGGTCGGGTTCATAAACTTAAACCTGATCAGGCGGATGCTTTACATCAGGCTTGGGCAGAAGGGAAATATAGTTCGAAGGCTGCTTTGGGGAAGGCTTTTGGAATTAGTCGGCAGGCGGTTTATCGTTATTTGAGGGATGGTACAGAAGTATTTGAGGTTGATTTAAAATGAGATTACCCCAATTTTTATGGTCAGCCTCAGGGTGAAGTCTATCTGGTGAATAGAGTTTTCGGTCTCTAGGTACCTTTGTAAAGGGAAATCGTCGACTCGGATCTATATTTGCAACAGTGCCCTTAAAGTTTATATATAAGCATATTACCATCAGGATAAATACCTTCCCAACCGCAAGGCCAATACCCAGCCCTATAAGTAATAAATATTTTCTCAAATAGCCCTTCTTCATCTATACCATGAATGGCTCTAGCATAGGCACAGTTATATAGATCAGAAGCAATGTCATCTAATAAATCGACATATTCACCACTTAGCTTTTTTCGGAGAACTGAATAAAAATGATCAATTAACAAGCCAAGTTCATCATCAAATACTTTAAAGTCGTCCAGCTTATAACGTTCGGCTAAAATTTCACTAGCCTCATTTTCTCTTATATCAACCCATGGTAAAAATTGACCCTCTTGCCTCCATGCCATATTTTTTGCTTCATCAAAATCACCAAGCAAATGTATGGGAAAATGAATGTTACTGATTCCAGCTGTTCCAAGTGAGAAATTTTGTTCCACAAAGTTAATAACCTCTTGAACTTGTTCACTATACCTTCCAAATTTCCCCATATTATACCTCACTTATCTAACCAACGATTCCACATTTCTATAGTAGCACCATGCTCACCATATAGAGGTAAACCATTTTGTTGAAGCCCTCTAAGTTGTTGCTGAAGAGTAAATACCTGCTTTTCTAATTGTCCTACACTTTGATTAATATCCATCGCATCAAGACGCTGTCTCACAACTTGATTATATACTGAATGAAAACCTTGGTGACGTGCCATTGGACTTATTCCATCATCAGGGATTCGTAAGAAAATACCATTTTGGGCATTATCAAAATCCATACCAATTTTTTGTATCACAGGGTGACTTCGCATTTGACTAGGAAGAATATGTTGAGCTTGATAACCAGACCATGTTGAAATATTTGCGTTCATTGATTGGAGTAAATTTCGACCAAGGACTCTTGAATTACCACCTGTAACTGTACCGACAGTGGCACTGTTGCAAATAGCGATAGATGATAAGCTGAATACCCTTCTAGCTAAAAGTTCAGTATATGAATCCTTTCCATGGTCGACATTTTCAGGGTGAAATCATTCTTTGGGCTGTGCGTTGGTATTGTAAATATGGCATTAGCTATCGTGAACTTCAGGAAATGCTTGCTGAATGTGGTGTGAATGTTGATCACACCACGATTTATCGTTGGGTTCAACGTTATGCGCCTAAAATAGAAAAACGTTTACGTTGGTATGAACGTAATCCCAAAGAGCTGAGCTCATGGCATATTGATGAAACTTATGTGAAAGTAAATGGACGGTGGTCTTATCTGTATAGCGCAGTTGACCAACGTAGCTATACCATTGATTTTTATCTTTCTTCTAGACGTAATACCAAATCAGCCTATTGTTTTCTTGGGAAAATCTTAAAGAATGTAAAGAAGTGGCAGATTCCCAAAGCGATCAATACAGATAAAGCACCTACATATGGAAGTGCTTTATCACGATTAAAACAGGAAGGAAAATGTCCACTTGATCTTGAGCACAGGCAAATTAAATACAAAAACAATGTAATCGAATATGATCATGGTAAGTTAAAGCGGATCATCAAGGCCACGCTAGGCTTCAAATCGATGAAGACAGCTTATGCCACAATCAAAGGTATTGAAGTGATGCGAGCACTCTGTAAAGGACAAGCTTCATCATTTTATTATGGTCAACCCTAGGGTGAAGTCTATCTGGTGAATAGAGTTTTCGGTCTTTAAGTAATTTTTAAAGGGAAAATCATCAGCTCGGATCTCTATTTGCAACAGTGCCTTTTTTAGTCGGTGGCAGCCCAATGACCTTTGATATGCATGCCATTATTTATTTGTTGTTGGCGGCAGCGGCAATGGGCTTTGGATATGCAGCGTGGAATGTCGGGATTCTATATGGCAATGTCACCATTTTGGCAGGTGCATCGTATTTCATTCCTGTATTTTCTGCGGGCTTGGCAGCTTTGGTCTTACAGACACCCTTAACTTTGTCTTTTTGGCAAGGAGCCGCGTTGGTGTGTTTGGGATCAATTTTATGTTGGTTCGCAACACGTGAACGTAAAAAAATTTAGTCTTTTAACTATTCATCACTTCGTGTAATGAATAGTTAAAAATTTTAAATGAATTCAATATTCTGTATTTAAATTAAAAATGATCAGGTTCGTGCTAAACCATTAAGGTTGTTGCTAGCATTTTGGATTGATCAAATAGAAAGCTACACATGATCTCTCTTTTTAAGATAAAATGTAAACGTTTACATTTAAGAGATTGTCATGCAAAAACTGAAAATATCGTTAGAAGGGAATTTATCCGCAAATGTGCTCTATCTCCCAGCACTCCGAGATTCTGATCAGGTATTACTTTTGCTTTCAGAAATTTGGGGGATCAACCAGCATATTTTGGAAATCGCAGAACAATATGTGAACTTGGGTTTTCATGTGCTGATTCCCAATGTCTTTTTCCGTCAAAAAGAAACGGTCTGTTTAGATTATGATGAACAGGATACCCAAACAGCCTACCATTTATATCAACAGCTTGATCTGGTTCAGACTGCTACCGATTTAGATCAGATCATAGATCAGTCGCTCAACATGATTGGAAAGACACAGATTCATATTCTTGGTTTTTGTATGGGTGGAACACTTTGTTATCTATTGAAAAATGCTCAGATAAAAACCCGTATTGCTTATTATGGCAGCAAGATTGATCAATATCTGGAGCAAATCCAGTCGATTCAACAGCCTACCATCATCCATTTGGCTTTAAATGATCATCTTATTGGCCTAAAAGAAATTGATCACTTAAAAAAAGCAGTTCAAGGCTCAAAAAACATTCAGATTTTCTGCTATGACAAGGTTGGTCATGGTTTTAATTGTCCATATCGAGCGAATTACAACAAAGCGGCAAGTGAACTGGCATATCAAACCAATCTATCATTTTTAAAGAATTTTTTAGGTGAGAGATGAGTCAGATCAAGCAAAAAAATGAGGCAATCTTATTTGTTATTCTCGCGGTGTTGTTGCTTTCCTGTCATGATTTAACAGGGAAAATACTGAGTCAGCATTATTCTATCATTGTGATTTTATGGTTCAGGTATTTATTCCATTTCTTATTTGCAGGGTTGAATCTGAAATTCAAGATTGAACCTTCCCATTTTAAGAAAATTCATTGCCTACGTGCGTTACTGATGTCCTTGATTGGCATTAGCTTTATTACGGGTTTGAAATATATTCCTTTAGCAGAAGCAACCGCGATTAATTTTTTATCTCCATTGTTTGTTCTGTTGTTGTCTAAGGTCTTTTTAAAAGAAAAAATTAGCGTTGAAAATACAATTAAAATTGTCTGTGGCTTTTTGGGTATTTTGATTATTGCTCGACCGAGTGGCGATATTTTTAAACCCGAAATCCTATTTCCAATTTTAGCAGCCACTTTTTTTGCCATTTATCAGGTGCTCTCCAGAGTGGTAAGTGTGCAAGAAAAACCATTAATTTCAAATTTTTATTTGGGTTTTTATGCATTTTTAATGATGTCTGTGGTTTTACCTTTTTTCTGGGTCAATATTCATCTGGCTGATTTAATTCTATTTCTAATGATCGGTATGTTTGGCACTTTTGCACACACACTGTTTAATCAAGCCTATACGCTACAAAGCCCAGCATTACTTTCGCCATTTACTTATTTTCAGATTGTATTTGCAACCATTCTGGGTTTTATATTTTTTCATCGTATTCCAGATGGCTTATCTCTATTTGGGGTATTCATCATTTTGCTTTCTGGATTTAATTTAAAAAAATTCATATTTAGATCATAAAAATGTCATTTTTTATTTTGAAAAATAGCAGAACAGCGTATAATGAAAACGTTTACATTTAGGGGTAATCCTCTGAGAACAATATCAAGTTCTCTTTTTTTGGATTGTTAATGTAAACGTTTACATTTATCGTAATAATGGAGTACAACAATGACAGAGATATTAGAGAAAGGCACTGTTTATTATTTCAATAAACAAACCGTAAAGAGCTACTGGCAGCCAAAACCAGCCAATGGTCATGTAACCGTTGCGGTTTCACCAGAGTTCACTCCAATGGAACGTGACTTTTCATTGGGAACACAAACTTTACCACCAGGTGGTCGTGTGCGTGAGCATGCACACCCAGGCAACGAAGAAATCCTGCATTTTATTTCAGGTCGTGGTCAAGCGATTATCGATGGGAAAGAGTATGTGCTAGAGCCGGGTGTGACTGTGTTTTTAGGCAAACATAACTCGCATACCTTTTTAAATAATGGCACAGAAGATTTGCACTGGGTCTGGTTTATGACACCAAGTGGTTTGGAAGGTTTCTTCCGAGATATCGGTCGTCCACGTACTGAAGGTGAACCCGCTCCAGAACCATTTGATCGTCCAGAAAATATTGAACAGATCGAAAGTTCAGACAATGGTGTTTTTGCTTACACCAAAAACTAAAGCAACACAAAGACCCGAAATTCGTTTCGGGTCTTTTTTCAGCAGGATGAGGACACATCATGATTTATGAATTAAGAACATATTTCTTTTCTTATGAAAATTGGGACACATATAAAGCACTATTCTTTGATAAGTGCTTACCAATTCGAAAAGATGATTATGGCGTTTTAAAAGGGAAGTGGATCTGTAAGCTAGATCATCAAGTCATTTTTATGCATTTGTGGCAATACGATTCTTTAGATCATCGCCAAACTTTACGTGAACAATTAGGCGCTCGTGATGACTGGCAAAATGAGTTTATTCAATATGCACCTGCTTTATTAGATAACCAGTTTTTAAAAGTACTCAATCCAATTGCTGCTGATTTTGATTTTAAACAAAACTTAAATCTGTTCACGATTGATTGTATGCCAGGGACATTAAAAGAGGTTTTAGGTTTAATTGATCCGAAAATCGGGCAATTCAATACTCAAGAATTTCCAAATCCAAATGAATTAACATTGTTTACTTTAGAAAATCATATTTTATTTGATGATTCCAAATCTATTAAAAATATTACAAATTATGAATTGGTTTATTTAGAAGCCTGATTATGGCAAAAAAAGAAAAGAGCATATGCTCTTTTCTTTTTGTTTGGGATTTACCACCAATATTCGATTTGTAAACCGAAGTTGCTGCCATGACGTGCAGTCCCAAAGTTCCCTGTAGACGAGATAGTTGAATCTGGGCTGAGTAAATCGGCTTGTTGCTGAGCTTCTTTGTTCCAAACGGCATAGGTGTAATACAAGCGGATTTCTGGACGATCCCAGAAACCTTTACCTTTTGGAGACCATGTTGGTGCAAAGGTAAATTTGGTTAAAGTTGCTGTTTTATCGCGTTTTACTGCATCTAAACCAACTTCACCGACCAGTTTAAACTGTGGGCTGATTGCATAAACTGGGCGAGCGCCAATCGAATACCACGTTTTGTCATCTGCTGAGTTTTCACGTTGGTCTTTTTGATAAACCGCTTCAAACTGACCACTGAAATTTTCAGTAAATTGACTATCAAAAAACTCAGTTACGCGCCAACTTTTATCTTTGTGTGACAAGGTGCTATCACCTGTATAGCCTAAACCTGTACCCGAACCATAGCCATATTGCACACTGAAAGTATTATTGAGATTGCCAATTTTCTGTTTATGCATGACTGTGACTGCTGCGCCAGAATGACTCGCAGGATCATTGGTTTTTTCGAGGTAGCTGAGTCCTACCCCAATTTTTGCATTTTGATTGGCTGGAATATCTTGAATGGTAAAGTCATGGCGATTCACGGCTTTTTCTTGGAAGACGCTGTCTTTTCGGGAAAAAGAGTAGGAGTAAGATAAACCATGATATTTAAAACTGTCGATCCCGAAACCTGTAGCGCTTTCATCCCAAACATAGAAGTCTGAAATATGAATATCATTACGGTTGTAGAAACGTCGTCCTGCCCAAAGATTCGCACCGTTTAAAGCACTAATATTGTTCCACATGGCATAGGCTTCTGCCCATTTGGCATAATTATCTCCAGAAAAATCTTTATCTTTTCCGAAGTCCTGATACAGTGCCAAAGTGCCTTTGACTGCCAAATTTGAACCATCTGCAAAGGTATAGAGTTTCTGTGTACCCGTTAACTCGCCATATTGTTCACATTCATTGCCTAAACGATATTTGGTGACAGCACCATCAAGATGAAAACAGCTTTGAGTATCACCTTTGTCGCTGTAACCCACCCCTGCACGTAAATAGCCATTAAATTCAAAAGCACTGACATCGGTTACAGGCAGTAATAAACCAAGTAATACATAGCGTAGTTGGATGTTCATAAATTTCCCCAAAATAAACATCATTTTTTAGGTGCAATTTAGCCTGCTGTATTTTTGAATAAATACAGCATAAATTTACACCGTGGCTTGAAAACTATTGCTTGAAAAGACTTAGATCAATCTAAGTGCTTTAGTGGTTTGGATAAGATGGCGTTGCTTTGACGCTGACTTTATTTTTGTTCCAGAAATAATACAGTGCAGCAGGAACAATCAAGGCAGGAATCCAGCTTTGGTCTGAGCCAAAAACTTGAGCAAAATAACTGTGGTAGAATGATAAATCCATAAAAGGCACAGTCGATAATACGCCAATTAGATAAATAACCATGGTTGATACATTATATTTGCCATATTGACCATTGGCATCGTACATATCAGGGACGCTGTATTGACCTTTACGAACCAAATAATAATCCGCAAGATTAATCGCACTCCAAGGTACCAAGAAATAAATTTGCGCGATTAAAATATCTGAAAAATAAGCATTAAAATTATATTGGGTTTTAATGGCAATCAGGGTTGCAATTAATGCAGTAATTCCCATCACGACAAATTTAACTTTACGACTAATACGTTCCATGCCATGAATACCACTGACCATTGTCATCCCTGACATATATGCACTGTAAAGATTCAAAGCATTAATTTCGATTACACCCATCACCATAATGATAATGGCAACTTTTGCCCATGGTCCAAATAGCCCACTGATTGCAATCACAGGATTTGAAGTCACATCTTTGAGTAAACTTGCCAATAATGCACCAAGCAACATCACTAATGCAGCACCGAGAACATTGCCTAAATAGCTAAACCAAAAAGTTTGTTTATCAGAGGTGTTTTTTGGTAAATATCGTGAATAATCGGCAACATAAGGGCCAAAACCAATTGCCCATGAAGCAGATTGCATGACCACTAAACCAAAAATAGCTGCTTTAAATCCCTGAGAAATATCAAGAGCATGATGTGGCAAAGGCATATCAAGGGTAAATCCAACCACAATCAGAAATAACCCGCCAGACAAAGCTGACATGAGTGCGCCAAGTCGGTGAATCAGCTCATAACCCACATAACCAATGATAAAAGAGATGAGACCGAATAAAATAATTGCGGTATTATCACCGACATCCAAAAAGGCTTTAATTGCATCACGCATCACAACGCCATTGGCTGCTGTAAATAAAATGAATGCTAAATAGTTAATTAGTAAAGGAAAACCTGCTCCAATCACACCAAATTGGGCACGGCTCTGAATCATTTGGGGAATTCCCAAGTGTGGGCCTTGTGAAGAGTGAGCTGCCATAAAGACTGTACCAATTGAAACACCAAGTACAATCGCAAGACATGTCCAAATCAGACTAAGTCCAGATACAATACCCAATGTCCCAACCATTAATGTGGTGACTTGCATATTGGCACTAAACCAGATCGTAAATAAGCGTTTAGGATGACCATAGCGCTCTTCATGAGGGACGAACTCAATACTTCGTTTTTCAATATCCATATTTAACTCTCATCGTTATATAGCCATTGTGCATATATGGCTATGTGTTAATTTGCCAATAAAATTGGCCTTTAGGAATCAATGTAAACGTTTACATAATTCACTAAAACAAATTCCTTTTTTTAAAGTTAGCAGAAATATCAAAAAAGGGAATAGGTCTTTTAAAAAAAATGTAAACGTTTTCATTTGGTATGCACATTTCATACCAAATATCAAATTCCTGTCGAATGAGAGATTAAAAATAGAGTTTATTAAAATAAACGCGCTATTTTAATTCATACTGATTTATATTGGTGCATATTGAGTTTCATCCTATTATCTATAAGGTTTTTCAGTTAAAAATTTTTTGGAATGATGCGATTTTTATTTGACACAAATCCAAAGTGAATATATAAATGTAAACGTTTACATTAGTATGACAGGACTGACAAATGCGCCACTATAATAATTGGATTAATGGACAGGAACTCGCGCCAATTAATGCAACCTTTATTGAACGAATCTCCCCAGCAGACGGGACAGCATTGGCTAAATTTCCAAGCAGTACACAAGGTGACTTAGAAATTGCAGTGGAAGCGGCAAACAAACTTCATCTTTCTGGCGCATGGGCAAATCTTGCAGCATCTGAACGTGCCAAACTTCTAGTTAAATTTGCTGAGTTAATTGAACAAAACTGTGAATTTCTTGCAAAAATTGAAGCTGAAGAAGTGGGCAAGCCCATTACTTATGCACGCGGTGAAGTCATGTGGTCGGCTGAATTAGTTAAGTTTGCAGCAGCTTTGGCTTGGCAAATTCCAGGTGAAGCACATACGCATTTAGGTGAAAATAAACTTGGTTTAGTGACCCGTGAGCCTCGTGGTGTAGTGGGAATGATCGTACCTTGGAACTTTCCAATGGTGTGTTTATTCCAAAAACTTCCATATGCAATTGCAGCAGGTTGTCCTGTCGTGATTAAACCGTCTGAATATACCTCAGGCACAGCTTTGGAAGTGGCTAAATTAGCCAAACAAGCAGGATTGCCTGATGGTTTGATTAATATTGTTTGCGGTAAAGGCTCAGTGATCGGTGATGGTTTGACTCGCCATCCAGATGTCAAAATGATTTCATTTACAGGTTCAACGGCTGTGGGTAAAACCATTGCACGGACTGCTGCCGATGATATGACTCGTGTTGCACTGGAACTTGGTGGTAAAGCAGCCAATGTGGTTTTTGCTGATGCCGATTTGGAAGCGGCACTCGATGGTGTTTTATTTGGTGTGATGCTGAACCAAGGTGAAGAATGTGTTGCTGGGACACGTTTATTGATTGAGAAAAGTATTGCAGATGACTTTGTTGCAAAACTGGTTGAGCGTGCCAAAAAAGTGGTCATTGCACATCCACTCAAAGATGAATCACAAATTGGACCACTCATCTATGAACAACATTATAAAAAAGTTCTAGAGTATATTGAGATTGGTAAACAAGAAGCGACGTTGGTACTTGATGGTTCACATCCTGAAGGTGAAGACCTTGCACAAGGTTACTATGTCGGGCCAACAATTTTTACAGATGTAAAACCAGAACACCGTATTTTTAAAGAAGAAATTTTTGGCCCTGTGCTTGCTGTGACCACATTTGAAACACAGGAAGAAGCCGTGCAATTGGCCAATGATGTTGAATATGGTCTAGGCAATGGCTTATGGACAAAAGATATCGACAAAGCGCTTCAAGTGTCTAAGCAATTACAAAGTGGCACTGTTTTTGTGAACACATACCTTGAAGGTGCTGCTCAAATGCCATTTGGTGGTTATAAACAAAGTGGTTATGGTCGTGAAAATGGTGTGGATGCGTTGCTTGAATATTTAGAAGTGAAATCAACTTTTATCAAACTTGGTCAACGTACCCCAGTTTTACCGAACACCTTGTAATTTAAGGTGTTCAGGTAATCTTTATTGCACTATGGAATTGGTAAAGTGAAATGAACTTCAAAAGAATGATAAATGTAGTGGGCGCACACGCTGGTGGTGAACGAAATGATGTGATCACAGGAGGCGTGCTTGACGTTCCGGGTCACAGCATGTTCGACAAGATGACTTACCTTCAGCAAAACAAAGATGAAGTGCGTAAGCTCATCTTGCAAGAACCACGCGGTAGCGTGACCCAGTGTGTCAACTTGGTTCTGCCATCGAATCACCCTGAAGCAGATGTTGGCTTTGTGATTATGGAATCTGAGTACTACGTGCCCATGTCAGGAACAAACACCATTTGTACAGTGACTGTTTTATTGGAAACAGACATGATTCCAATGGTTGAACCTGTCACTACATTTACATTGGAAGCACCGGGCGGATTAGTCCGTGTTGAGGCACGCTGTGAAAACGGTAAATGCCTCGATGTAAAATTTAAAAATGTACCTTGTTTTGTATTTGGACTCGACCAGCAGGTTGAAGTTGCAGGTCTGGGCACAGTGAAAGTCGATGTGTCTTATGGTGGCATGATCTATGCCATTGTAGATGCGCCAAGCTTAGGCTTTGCATTAACGCCTGATGAAGCTGCCGACTTGGTGACGATTGGCGAAAAAGTGAAAAAAGCGGCTGCAGAACAAGTGCCAGCGGTTCACCCTGAACAGCCACTCATTCATACCATTAATCAAACTTTGTTTGCAGGACCAATCGGACTCACTGCCGATGGAACAAAGACTGCGAAAAATGCCGTGATTGTTTCTCCAGGACGTTTGGATCGTTCACCTTGTGGTACGGGGACAAGTGCACGTTTGGCGGTCATGCATGCACGCCAGCAAATTGCTGTGAATGAACCCTTTATTCATGAGTCAGTGATTGGCAGTAAATTTATTGGTGAAATCCAAGAATTGAGTTCAATTCAAGGACAGCCAAGCATCGTCCCAACCATCACTGGCAGTGCATGGATTACAGGCTTTTATCAACATGTACTCGATCATTCTGATCCATTCCCTGAAGGTTTTACTTTGGGTGATACATGGAAAAAGGTCTAGGGAATTGGAGATAAGACAATGAGAGATATTTACGGACAAACAACCTTTCGTGGTTATGACTATGTAGTGATTGGATCTGGCTCGGCGGGAAGTGTCGTAGCTGCACGCCTTGCTGAAGACAGTGGTACGCGAGTACTCTTACTCGAAGCGGGCCCTTCGGATCAGCATTTATTTATTCGTATGCCTGCGGCTTTAGGTTTTCCTCTCGGAAATGACCGTTTTAACTGGTTTATGCATACCGAAGAAGAACCTGAACTGAATCATCGTAAAATTTATGAAGCGCGTGGTCGGGTTTTGGGTGGCAGTTCCTCCATCAATGGGATGAACTGGGTACGTGGTAACCCTTGGGACTATGACAACTGGGAAGCTTTGGGCAATAAAGGCTGGAGCTATCAGGACTGTCTGCCATACTTCAAAAAATCTGAGAGTTTTGATCAGGGTGAAGATGACTATCGTGGTGGTTCAGGCCCGATGAAAATTGAAACCTGTAAGGCTGAAAATCCGCTCTATCATGCTTTTTTAGAGGCAGGACAGCAAGCAGGCTATAAACAAGTCCACGATCATAACGGTTATAAGCAAGAAGGCGTGCATATTACCCAACGTAATGTTCATAACGGACTTCGCTGGAATACGTCGCGTGCTTATCTACACGAAAATCGTAATCGTAAAGAATTACATGTCTGCGATCGTGCTCAAGTGACTAAAATTGAGTATGACAATAAAAAAGCGGTACGGGTACATCTGATCTGGCATGATCAGAAAGAAGTGGTTGAAATTGGGAAAGAGCTGATTATCTGTGCAGGCGCATTAAATAGCCCACACTTATTAATGCTTTCAGGCGTAGGTGATGCCAACCATCTGAAACAACATGGTATTCCTGTCGTCAGCCATATTCCGGGCGTGGGTCAAAACCTAAAAGATCATATTGCTGCACCTGTTCAGTTTAGAGCGACACAAAATGTATCGATTGCCAAAGAATTAAGCTTATTTGGTAAAGCATTGTTAGGTGCTCAGTGGCTATTCTTCAAGAAAGGTCTAGGTGCAACCAACTTCTTTGAGGTCGGTGCTTTTATCCGTACGCGTGAAGAAGTCAAAGTCCCTGATGTACAGTTTGAATTTATTCCATTACTGGGTGAGTTTCAGCATGGTAGTGTCAAACTTGAAAATGGTTTTCAGTATTTCTTTAGCTTGATGCGACCAACCAGTACAGGGCGGGTCTGGTTAGGCAGTCGAGATCCTTTGGCGCATCCCAAATTTGTATTTAACTATTTATCTACTCCTGAAGATAAACGTGATGCAATTGCTGCGGTTAAAGCCATCCGCAATGTGGTTGCACAAAAAGCATGGGATCATTTGCGTGGTGAGGAAGTTACGCCAAGCGCCCAAGTTCAAACCGATGAGCAGATTCTTGCCACATTAAGAGAAACTGCGGGCACTAACTATCATCCATCGAGTACCTGCCGTATGGGACACGATGACATGAGCGTTGTCGATGAACAGGGTCGTGTGCATACCCTCGACAATGTTCGGGTTGTGGACGCTTCGATTATGCCTGAGATTCCAAGTGGTAACCTGAATGCCCCGATTATTATGATGGCAGAGAAAATTTCTGATCATATTCGCGGTAAGCATTTAGCATTGGATCATGCTGTAGATTATTATCGCTACGCTTGATCATTCTCTTTTTTTAGCCAATAATGTAAACGTTTACATTATGATCGTAATGGAGTACAACAATGACAGAGATATCAGAGAAAGGCACTGTTTATTATTTCAATAAACAAACCGTAAAGAGCTACTGGCAACCAAAACCAGCTAACGGTCATGTAACCGTTGCGGTTTCACCAGAGTTCACCCCAATGGAACGTGACTTTTCACTGGGAACACAAACTTTACCACCAGGTGGTCGTGTGCGTGAGCATGCACACCCAGGCAACGAAGAAATCCTGCATTTTATTTCAGGTCGTGGTCAGGCGATTATCGATGGGAAAGAGTATGTGCTAGAGCCGGGTGTGACCGTGTTTTTAGGCAAACATAATTCACATACCTTTTTAAATAATGGCACAGAAGATTTGCACTGGGTTTGGTTTATGACACCAAGTGGTTTGGAAGGTTTCTTCCGTGACATCGGTCGTCCACGTACTGAAGGTGAACCTGCTCCAGAACCATTTGATCGTCCAGAAAATATTGAACAGATCGAAAGTTCAGGCAATGGTGTTTTTGCTTACACCAAGAATTAGAGAATGTTGTGATGGAAAATATCTTTTTTACAGATGAGGGATCAGGTGAAGCTGTTGTACTGATCTCTGGTCTAGGGGGACGTGCTTCATTTTGGAGTCAGGTCGTTCCTTTACTGTCTACTCATTTTCGGGTGATCACGCTTGATCATCCTGGTGTGGGGCAGAGTCAACTCGATGCAGAGCAACCGAGCATCACTGGAATTGCAGATGCTGTGATTCAAATTCTGGATCATCTACAGATTGCCCGTGCCCACATTTTAGGTCATTCAACAGGTAGTTTGGTGACACAGACATTGGCATTAAAACACCCAGACCGAGTCAACAGTATTGTGCTCAGTAGTGGATGGGCAAAGCCAGATTGTCGCTTTATTGATTTCTTTCATTATCGTAAAGAGATCCTTGAGCAGATGGGTGAGGATGCCTACAACGAATTAACCCGTTATATGGCATATCCGTCTGCGTACTATGGAAAAACCTTCAAGAAAGAAAAGTCTGGTGCATCTGTAGAGAATTCTGCGAATAAAGACATGATTTTAAAGCGTATTGATATGCTTCTGAATTATAGCTGCATTCAGGAACTGCATACGCTACAGCTTCCGACACTTGTGATTGGGGCAAAAGATGACTACATCGTGCCATTCGATCATTCCATACAGCTTGCACAGCTGATTGCAAATGCGCAACTGGTTGAACTTGAGGGCGGGCATTTTACCCCGAAAGTCAAACCCCACGCGTATGCGGAAATCATCAGATCATTTTGGGAGGCAGTATGAGCCTAAAAAAAATTCAGCGTGTTGGCATTATTGGACTCGGAGCAATGGGTTCCTATGTGATTGGCGCATTACAACGTAATTATCCAGATTTGGCATTTGCCAGTTTGTTAAATGAGCCAGCGAATGCTTTGCAGCTTGAGAGTTTTCCTACACTGGACTTTGTGTATAGCGTGCAAGATTTGATTGCGTGGTCACCTGATATTGTCGTGGAGTGTGCAGGGCATGATGCCGTGATTGATCATGTTCCCGCTTTACTGAAAGCAGGTATTGATACGGTCATCGCATCCATCGGTACGCTTGCCGATCCTGAAATTTTTGCTGCGCTGAACCATGCAGCCAATCTTGGAAATACCAAGCTGGCATTGGTTTCTGGAGCAATCGGCGGCTTGGATGCATTACGTTCTGCCAAAGCCTCGGGGTTAAAGCAAGTGCAATATACAGGTCGTAAACCACCACATGCGTGGAAAGGTTCACCTGCGGAAACTGAATTCAATTTGGATGAGATCACCGAACCGACTTTGATTTTCCAAGGCACTGCCACTGAAGCTGCGATCAAATATCCAAAAAATGCCAATGTCTGTGCAGCCGTTGCCTTGTCGGGCGTTGGTTTTGACCAAACTCATGTACAGCTCTTTGCCGATCCGAGCGTGCATCAAAATATTCATGAAGTTCAAGTAGATGGTAACTTTGGTGAATTTCATATTCGCTTAAGTAACAACCCTTTACCACAAAATCCGAGAACTTCTTGGCTTGCAGCACTCAGCATTGAAGAGGCTGTAACCAAACAACTTAATCATTTAACTTTTTAAAGGAACAGAGATGAGATTAGAGAATAAAATCGCATTGGTCACAGGTGCGGGTGCAGGGATTGGCGAAGCAACAGCCCATTTATTTGCTCAACAAGGCGCAAAAGTTGTTGTGGCGGATTGTAACTTTGATAATGCTGCACGTGTTGCTGCTGCAATTGGTGAAAACGCGTTTGCTGTTGCGGCAGATGTGGCAAAAGCTGAAGATGTCAAAGCGATGGTTCAAGCCAGTGTAGAGCATTTTGGTGGACTCGACATTTTGGTCAACAATGCAGGTTTTGGTTGTTTAGGTACAGTGACAACGCTAGAAGAAGATTTGTGGGATAGCGTGATTGATGTAAACCTTAAAGGGGTTTTTCTGTGCTCTAAATATGCTATTCCTGAACTGATTAAACGTGGTGGCGGTTCTATTGTGAACCTTGCATCGACGATTTCGGTGGTCGGTATTCCTGACCGTGCTGCTTATGTTGCAGCAAAAGGTGGTGTGGCTGCATTAACCCGTGCGATGGCACTTGACCACGCCAATGAAGGCATTCGTGTCAATAGCGTTGCACCGGGTGTGATCAATTCAAGTTACTACGACAAAATCTTCCAGCAAGTTGAAGATCCTGTGGCATTTAAAAAGGGCTTAGAAGCACGTTCACCACTCAATAAAATGGGTGAGCCAATTGATATTGCCAATATGATTTTATTCTTGGCATCTGACGAATCTTCATTTTCAACAGGCGCAATGTTCACCATTGATGGAGGTTATACCGCACGATAATTTAATGAAAAATCAGAGTAATAGGACCCATTACTCTGATTTATTTACCTGATAAAAAATAGAAAAATACAAGAGATAGAACATCTTTTAAAACGTTTTGTTGGTATAATTTGGCATGTAATTTATATAGAAAAGAATGGATGGTTTATGTTGGAACAAGACCAAGATACTCAGCGTGTTCATACCGTCAGTGTGACAGATGTCGCCAAAGCTGCGAATGTTTCTGTTGCGACCGTATCGAGGAGTTTTAACAAACCAGACGTTGTTAAACCTGAAGTTCGTGAGCGAATTTTAAAAATTGCAGAATCAATGGGATACACTGCAAACTCAGCAGCCAAAGCATTAAGATCAAAAAAAACCAATGTGATTGGTGCAATTATTCCCACTTTGGATCACGCGATCTACGCCACCATGATTAATGCTTTTCAGAATAAACTGTCTGAACAAGGTTATGTGGTTTATATTTTGTCCTGTGGATTCGATGCCAGTAATATTTTTGACAAAGTCACGCTATTGCTTGAGCGCGGAGCAGAGGCGCTGCTCATTGTAGGTGAGATTTTAGATAAAAATTTAGAAGCCTATTTGCAGAAATTTAAAATCCCAACGATTTGCACTTACTCTTATCATCATGATGCTAAATTTCCGTTTATTGGATTTGATAATTATGCATCGACCACCAGCATGTCTGAGTATTTATATGGCCTAGGGCACCGAAATATTGCCATGATTTCTGGGCCGTTACAGGGCAATGATCGCCAGATTGCACGAGTCGAATCTTTTAAAAACTTTATGGATTCCAAACAATTAAAACACTATGTGATTGAAAGTAAAAATCAGTACAACATTACCTTTGGTAAGGATGCACTGAAAACTATTCTGCAAGATTTCCCAGAAGTCACCGCGATTATTTGTAATAGTGATGTCATCGCATTTGGGGTTTTGGCGGGGGCGAAAGAGCTGAAAATTTCAGTGCCAGAGCAGATCAATGTCATTGGTTATGATAATTTGGAATTTACCGAATATCTTAATCCACCCCTCACAACGTTGAATATTCCTGCCGAAGAAATGGGTAAACTCAGTGCGGAAACCATCTTGAATAATCTCAATCAAAAAGTCCCAATGCAGTCAAAGTTGCTTGAAACAAAACTGATCGTGCGCGATTCAACTGCTCAACGCAATAATATTTAAATTGCTCAAAAAATTTAAAGCTGAATAGATAACGAAGCCAAACTTCAATAATCTATTCAGCTTTTTTTTATTTACCCATGCATAAAATGAAAAACCAGTGGCAACCAAATTGCTGTAAAAATTCCATTCAGTGCCATGCCAAACGTTGCAAACTCACCTGCAACAGGGCTGCGTTGCCAAGCCTGTGCTGTGCCAATCGCATGTGCTGCCAAGCCTAGAGCTAAACCTGCTGCGCGCTCATCATCAATATTTTTTAAAATTAAAGATGAAAATGATGCACCAATTACACCTGAAAGAATCACAATCAGCGTCACCAACGTTGCAGGAGCGTGAATAATTTCTGCAATATTCAAGGCAATCGGTGTGGTGATTGCTCGTGTTGTAAAGGCAAGAATGGTGGGTTCAGACAAATGAAGTAAATAAGCCAAAGTGACAGGTAAGGCGGAAGCGGTAAGGCTTGCGAAAACCAACATTTTGCTGAATTTTTTTAAAGGTAAATCCTGATATTTCATACAGGCTAAAGGAATCGCAAGCGCAACAGTCACATAGCCTAAGAGACGGCTAAATAAAGGCTGCACAGCATGACTATAGTCCTGATACGAAATCTTAAATATTGAAATTAATGCCAGAATAATAAACATCGAAAAGACAATAATTGGGATTTTTGGAAAAAGAGCATTCAGTTTTTTTGAAATCAGATAACCAATAAGCGTCAATGAGAATGAGATGATCAGTAACATGACATGCTCCCCGTGATGAATTTTTTACTGATCAAAGCATAAACCCACAAGGGAATTAGCGTACTGAATATCAAAATCCCTAAAAAAATCAATAAAGAGTCCTTAAGATGAAACAGCATGATCAATGACCCAACACATACAGGTAAGAAAGCAAAAGCACTTTCTTTCATTAATGCGCTGCTTGAAAAAATGAGGCTGGAAGGAATCTGTCTTATTTTTTTCCAGATCAGCATGATTGCTAATAATAAAAATAAACCTGCAAGATTGCCTAATTCTGGATGAGCAACATGGTTCATAGCCGCATAAGCCAGTTCACGACAGCTAATAATGAGCGCAATGACAAACACGCTCACTTTTAAATTGAGAGTCATAGTCAAATAATTACAGTGTAATAAGGAATAGTATATTTTTTTAAAACCAAAATGTAAACGTTTACATGAAGGTCAACCTATTTATTCTAGATGGTATTTGGTTGAAAATGCCTTTGCGAGATTAAAGATTTCGGAGGGATAGCAACCCGATTTGACAAGCTTGCAGAAATTTCAGTCTATGGTTTAGCTTGATTGTATGTGGATTTGTTGCAACGCCAAAAGTGGACATGTCCTAGGGAACAACGTCTGTTTTATATTTAATTCATACGAATATTACAGTTAAATGTTTGTTCAACAAAGCCATCAAGACCTGTTAGAATTAACAATATTCATGCAGACCTTATTCGATAAACAGGCGTAGCAACGGGCTATACTTTAAGTCAAAGATAAAAAAAGAATGTATGACTTAACAATAACTTTAGTCATTGTGTGAAGGGCTTGAGGTGAAAATTAAGTACAAATCCAAATATTTAGCACTACATAATTATTTTTTAGATCATGAAAATTCTTTATTATTGCTATTACCGCCTAGTGTTTTGACAATCATTCTTTTCTTTGTGAATGATTTAAGTTTTTTATTGGCACATACCTTAGCTGAACTTTTTTCTGTCATTGTCGCTTCGGTTGCATGCTTGGTGGCATTGACCTCGCAGCACTTTTCTCGTAATCACTATATTATTGTGCTATCGGTTGCTATTGGTTGGTGTGCTGTCCTTGATATCTTGCATATGCTTTGCTATCCGGGAATGAATTTATTTTCTAGTACGCAATATGATGCTAATTTAAGTATTCAATTTTGGCTTGCTGCACGTTTTTTACAAGCTTCTGCACTCTTAATTGCACCTTTGATGTTATCGCGCCAAGTCAATATGGCGAAATTACATTTACTATTTGGTGGCTTTAGTTTAGGTGGGGTGTGGATTGCAGCCAAAATGCCACTACCTTTGTGGTTTGTACAAGGTTATGGACTGACAAGCTTAAAAATTACCGCTGAATATCTGATTATTATCATGCTTTGCGGTGGTTGGTATTTTCTGTATCGACAGCGCCATAAAGTTTCATCAACCCTTTTTGTGAGTATGTGCTTATCTATAGCGATCACAATTCTATCTGAGCTACTATTTACTCAATATAAAACCACAGATGGTTTAGTTAATCTTATCGGGCATATCCTGAAAATTTATGCTTATTGGTTCATTTATATTGCCCTTGTGAACACAACACTGAAAAAGCCTTTTGGTGATTTAACACAAGTGATGAATGCGTATGATGCGATTCCTGAGCCAACATTTATTGTGAATCAGCAAGGATTAATTCAGCAGGCTAACTCGGCAGCAGAGCGTTATTTACAACAATCTAAACGGATTTTGCAGGGCAAGTCAGCTCATCAATTACTACATAATGTTCATATTCCGATAGCTTCTTGTCCAATTTGTCGACATCTTGTCCAATCAAGTCAAAAAGATTTTCTTGAAAAAATTAGACTTGAGCCACATAAAACTTTGGAATGTCATTTAGCCCCATTTCAGCACGACAGTCAGGGTGATTTAACTTGGGTTATGGTAATTCGGGATATTAGCCACAATGAGCGTCTAACCCAAGATCGAGAGCGACTTGTGAGTGATCTAGCCGCAAGAGTTCAAGAGTTGCGTTATTTAAATGAGATCATACAACAGTGTAAACATTCGCACTTATCCTTAGCGGAGTTATTTACAGCAATGCTGCGTCTAATTCCTTTGGGATTAGGATTAAAGGAATTAAAGATCCGAATTCAAACCCAATGGGGCAGTTTCGGGGAACCTGTATTGGCGAAGACATATAGCGAATTTCAACTAGAGCAAGAACAACAACACTACGGCACAATTTTTTTATGGGATTCAACGGCTATCACATTGTATCTTAGCCAAGAACAGCAACGACTGATGGGACAAATTTGTGCACAATTGGTTGATGCAGTAGTCCGAATGATGGCTTTAGAACGCATCCAGCGCTTGAGCTTTTTTTACGCGACTTTGAGTGCAACGAATCGTGCAATTAGTCATACACAAACACAGCAGCAATTATTAGAAACAGTGCAACAATCCTTATTGCAACAGCAATCATTTGATCAGTTATTTATTGCGCTTCCAGATGAAACCCAACAATTAACGATTTATTTTTCTCATCATATTGAGCAAGATATGTTACCAACTTTGCAAAAAGTTGTGAATCAATTACATCTCTCTTTACATAATGCAGTAGGTGAATATGCAAGTGACCCTGTTATTATTCACCACGTTTACGATATTAAAAATGCGAACTCATTTGAATATAAGGCATGGCAGCAATATTTACATCAGCAAGGCATTCATCAGGCTGCCATCATGCCGATTTTACAAGAGCGTAAACTTCGAGGGATTATTGGTTTATATAGTCAAAGTGCCATTGATTTTGATTTAGAACAAATTCAACTGCTTGAGAATTTATCCGCAGATATGTCATTTGCCTTAGAGCGCTTCTCTTCAGAAGAAAAACTCGCTCGTGCACAAAGCCGCTCTTTGGTGATGGCACAGCGATTTTCTGAGATTTTTCGTTCATCACCTGTTGCAATGCAAATTATTTCTACGAACACTCAGCAAATTAAAAATATTAATCCTGCTTTTGAGCGCTGGTTAGGTTTTTCATTAACTGAAATTTTTGAGTTGCCACAGTTTTTGGAAAAAGTCATACATCAAAAATCTCCAGAACAAGGTCAGGCACTTCAACAGTTATTTCAAGGTACCTTACAACAACCACTTTCTGAAATTTATGTGAAAGATTGCTTTGGAAAACAGTATGTTGCTCAGGCAACCTCAGTGATTGTGAATCAAGAGGTCATTGTTTCTTGGGTTGATCTTTCTTTGATTCATGAAAAAGAGCAGCATCTCATCGAGAGTGAGCAACGCTTTAGAAACATGGTTGAACAGGCTGTTATTGGGATTTATGTGCGTCGAGATGGTCGTTATATTTATGTCAATCCAAAATTCTGCGAACTGATTGGCTGGTCAGCAGAGCAGTTACTTGGGCAAGAAGTTTTAAACTATACATCCCAAGACCCTGAAAACCTAGAGAGTATTGTTGAGGCATGGCAAAAGTTACAGCAAAACCCAAGTCGTATTGTTTCTTATAGTTTGCCATTACGTTGTCAACATGGACAATATCGTGAAGTTGAAGTTCAAACCCGAAATATTTTATGGGATGATCAGCTGCCAGCAACCATCGCAATGGTCTATGACATCACTGAACGCAAACAAGCTGAACGTAAGATTGCACGTTACCTAGAGCGCTTAGAGGGAACAATTGAAGGAACATTGCAAGCAGTTTCTACCATGGTTGAATTGCGTGATCCTTATACAGCAGGACATCAGCGACGTGTTGGTTTAATTTGTCGGAGAATTGCAGAAGAATTTGGTTGGGATGAGAAACGTTGTCAACAGATGTATTATGTTGGTTTGGTGCATGATCTTGGTAAAATTTCGATTCCTGCTGAATTATTAAATAAGCCTACGCGTTTAAATAGTTTGGAATTGGAGCTGATCAAGGGGCATGCTCAAGCGACATATGAAATTTTAAAAGATATTCCATTCGATTTCCCATTGGCGCAAATTGCTTTACAACATCATGAACGCTTAGATGGAAGTGGCTATCCAAATGCTTTAACATCCGAGCAAATTTATTTTGAAGCAAAAATATTAGCAGTGGCAGATGTTATTGAATCTATGGCATCTCACCGCCCATATCGTGCCAGTCTAGGGCTTGATTTCGCACTTAAGGAAATTCAGCAAGGACGAGCTAAGATTTATGATGCCCAAGTTTGCGATATTGTTATGCAACTCTTCCAAGAAAAACATTATGTCTTACCTACTTGAGATCTCGTGTTCTGCATTTCAGTCAAACGAGAATATGTCCGTTGAATTTCAAAGTGCAATCGTTCACCCTGATAAATTTCAAAAATATTAACTTCGGAGCTAATCAAAAGTTGAATGTTTTGATCGTATAATTCATCCACCAAATAAATGAACCGCCGAACCACATCATAGATTTGATCATTTAAAACAGGTATTTCAGAAATCAGCACATACTGAAAACGCTGTGCCAGCTCAATATAATCCGCAGGGCTGCGTGGTTTGCGGCAAAGTTCATCAAAGCTAATCCATAGAACCTGATCTGAATAGGCATGTGGTTGCATCAATCTTTGTTGAATCAGCAAAGCATCATGGTAGATGGTTTCTGAGATACTGAGTTGTTGGAAACATTGCTGCATCCACTGCTCAGTTTGAGGGGTGAGTGGATATCGGAAATGCTGACCCTGCAAATCATTATCTCGATAGTCGATTCCTGAATCTAAATGAATCACTTGGCAGCGTTGCAAAATTAAATCAATCACAGGTTGAAAACGCTGATTGTTTAAACCATGTTGATAGAGTTGCTCAGGTGGAATATTTGAAGTTGCTACCAAAATGATGCCTTCAGCAAACAATAACTGGAATAGCTCAGTCATGATCATGGCATCGGTGAGGTTAATTACAAAAAACTCATCGAAGCATAAAATTCGGGTTTGTTCGGCAATTTTCTTGGCAACATCCTGTAGTGGATTGCGTTGCCCCTGACGCTCGATTAACAGTTGATGCACCATTTTCATAAAATGATGAAAATGCATACGTTGCTTGTGCTGAATCGTAAGACTATCGAAAAATAAATCCATCAGCCATGTTTTGCCACGCCCGACACCTCCCCAAATATACAGCCCTTGTGGTGGTGTTCCTGCTTTTCGAAAGAAGCGCCAGAAACCTGTGGGTTGAGCGGGTTGTTGTAACTGCTGCCAAAGTTGATCTAGTGCTAAAACCACGTGTTGCTGCTGAGTATCTGCACGTACTTTCTGGTTATTTAAAAGTTGTTGATAGTGTTGGGCAGGGGAAAGGGACAGTGATTTCATGAAATTAACCTGCACTGGTTGCAAAGCGGAACAATAAACTGATGCCTGAGCACAGAACTAAAATATAGATCAGTTGGTTGAAATGCGTCAGGCTCATCTTATTCATCATTTTTCGACCAATATATGTACCAAGTAGCATACTTGGTATGAGCAATATGACTAAAAGCAATAAATTGAAGGAATATAAACCTAAAATTAGACATAAGATCAAGCGAACGCTGGTACTCAGTGAAATTAGAACACTTTGCGTGGATTGGATCTGAATTTTTTGATCAAGATTTCGTTGTAAAAACAGCGCGTATAAGAAACCTCCACTGCCAAACAGCGCACCAAATAACCCACCAAAAAAACCAGTGACTGTCGCAAGATATGGCGAATTACTTTGAATTGGTGCAGTTTTTTTAAGAAGTTGATATACGCTATATGCGATACAGAAGATCGCCATGCACAAGAGTAAAAATTTGGGCTGACCATACGTCAGTAAACAAATGCCAATCGTTGCGCCAACCAACATAAATGGAAATAAGCGCTTAACTTGGAGATATTGCACATGCTGTTGCGATTGATACCAATTTTTAAAAGATGCAATGGCATCTAAAATTACAATCATGGGAATAATGTGATTCAGTGGCAGATATAGACTCAGCCAAGGTGCAGCAATGAGTGTCGTACCAAAACCAGAAAGCCCAAAAATAATATAGGCAAAGAAAATAATAGGAAGATATGCCCAATGCCAATCTGTCAGAATAAGTTCCATATTCAACATCCGATCTGTTTTAAAACAGCATAAGCCACTACAATGATCGAATCTAATTCAAGATTTATTATGATTAATCTAAAAATGAGATCAGTATGCCAAGTATGAAGCAACTGCAATATCTAAAAAAAATTGTGGAAACGGGAAGTTATCATTTAGCTGCAGAGCAGTTGTTTATTGCCCAATCGGCTTTGAGTCGGCAGATCATACTCTTAGAAGAAGAGCTAGGATTTAAGATTTTTAATCGGGAACAACGCCAGATTCAGCTCACAGTTGCAGGGGCATATTTTTATAAAAAAAGCTGTCAGCTTCTACACAGTTTGCAGCAAACCACACAGCAGGCACTGGAACTGAGTCAGGGTAAGCATGCTTATTTTCGTGTGGCACATTCGAGTAGTATTGGTTTATCTGAACGTTTTATTGCAGCAAGTCAGCAGTTTGCTTCGAGTCATCAACTGAGCATCGAATTTACCCAACATTCTTCTGAACAACAGATTGAATTATTAAAGAATCGGCAGCTTGATGTCGGCGTTTTGCGTTTGCCCGTACTGACGCATGATTATGCTGAACTGGAATTGTTTGAATATCAACAAGAACGCTTATATGCAGCGCTGCCTAAAGCCCATCTTCTGGCACAGCAGCAGACCTTACAGGTTGCAGATTTGAAACATGAACAGTTTGTTTCTGTGCCACATCCTGAACGTGGTGGCATGAGTTATGTCTTGCGGAGTTTATGTGTGGCAGCAGGCTTTAACCCAAAACCTGCCGCGTTACGTTCGCGTAAACGTATGCAATTGGCTTTGGTGCAGCAAGCCGCTGGGGTAAGCATTGTGGCAGAGTCAATGATTGACCTAGCATTTGAGGGTGTGCATTATGTGCCGTTAACGGATGCAGCTGCTCAGGCACAAGTGGTGATTGCACTGCATCGACAGGCGAGTCCATTACTCATGGCTTATGTTGAAATGTTGTGTGGTGCTCAAGGCTTATGAAATTAAACATGTATCTCGCGTGCGTTGTTTTATGTGTTTCATCTCATGTAGCGGCTCGCCAACCTGACTGGGCAAAAATTTATCAGCAAGCCTCTCCGAGTGTCGTGAGTATTTATGCTTTGCATCAGCCGAATATCGCTGCAAATCAGCAAACACAATTCAATACAGCAACAAGCAGTTATGGCAGTGGTTTTTTTATTGATCAAGACGGTTATATTCTCACCAATGCGCATGTGATTGCCAATGCCAGCCAAATTCTGATTCGTTTAAATTCCAAGCAGCAACAAATTGCACAACTGATTGGGCAAGATCGTCTGAGTGATTTAGCGGTACTCAAAATCAATATGACGGTACAACCGCTGCGTGTTGCCAAGAACCCATCTGTAAAAGTTGGGCAAGCAGTGGCAACAATTGGTAATCCACTCGGTTTAGAACAGTCTATGACCACAGGGATAATCAGTGCGCCACAGAGAGAAGGAGTAGGGGAGTTTATTTTTCCGTTATTGCAAAGCAATTTATTGCTGAATGTCGGTTACTCAGGTGGGCCATTACTCAACCCACAGGGGCAAGTGATTGGCATCAATACTCAAAGTATGTACAGTGCACAAGGTGCGATAGGAGTGAGTTTTGCGATACCGATTCAACCTGCTTTACAGATTGCGGCACAGCTCAAACAACAGGGTCACGTCAGTCATGCCTATTTAGGTGCTGCATTTCAGACAGATCCATTGACTCAGCAGGTCAGTATTAGCGCGATAGCAACTGATTCTCCCGCAGAAAAATCAGGGTTACAGGTTGGTGATATTTTTTTGAAATGGAATCATCAAACTGTAACCAATGAATCCCAAATTAAAAACTGGCTGTACAGCACTATGTCAAAGCAACAGGTTGAGTTGCTGATTTTACGTCAGCAACATCAAATCAACGTCAGCATAATGCTGAGTGAACAGCCCGTAGACTAAATTATTCAGTCACTTCAACGGTTAAACCATAAGTCCAAGTTTCAGCCGCAGGTTTTTTGCTATTGTCTGCATTGGCTTCTGGATAAGTTGTTGTAATTAAATACAAACCTGGCTTTTCAAATTTGATTTCCACTTCACCTTTGTTATTGGTTTTGGCTTGGGTTTCTTCACGCTCAGCATTGCGATCATACGCACCTGCACCTTTGAAAACTTCCATATTTAAATTTGAAACAGGTTTACCATTAAATAATACCTGACCTTTTAATGACTCGCCTGCATACAGCTCACTTGGATGAGTGGTTAGTTTGAACTCAAAACCTTTGTTGCTTGGTGCAGGAATTGCAGAAGGCTTGCCTTTGGTCACATAAGTTTCAGCTACAAAATGGCTCGTGACTGAGAAAGTTTGCGCATTGGCTGGAACCTGATCTTCTTGAATCATGCGTGGCGGCATTTTATTGCCTTCTTGACCCGCAGGGCGGTTGGCATTGGCTTGTTCGGGTTTTTTATCGCCTTCAGGCGCTTTTGGTTGACCTAAAAATGCAGGGCGTACACGTAACCAACGACCATCAATCAGTGCATATTTCGGACTGTTGCCCAAAGCATCTTGGGTCATAACGCGATATGTGCCTTCTTTCGGCAGATCAAATTCAGCCACGCTGAAACGCTTCAAAGTTGCTGCAGGGCTAAGCACTTGACTTTGACCATCGGGTTGAGTCACCACATAATTGGTTTTGAAATTATTCCCTGCCACGAAAAATTTTTCGATAGTAATCGCACTTTGGAAGCTCACACTTGGTGTTGTGACATCGAACGACTCAGGCAAAATGAATGGACTGATGGTATGGGCATGGCTGAGTACAGGCAAGGCAGCAACGAGGGCGATTTTGAACCAGTTTGGCATATGGGGAACTCCAATCACAAAAAGAAACAATCTGAATAATCGCGTATAATCTACTTGATAAAAAGTATCATTTTCAATACTATTTTCATACTTTATTCTGGAGAATCACAATGTCCGCTGCATCTAGAAAGATTTTATCGCTTCATCTACAGCGTTTTCGTTTAAGACCTTTGATGATTGCGATGGCTTTGATGAGTCCATTAGGAACATTACAGGCGCAGCAGATTCAGTCTTCTCCAAATTCACAACAGATTCAGCACAGCTCACACCGTTTCCATCAAGATCATGTGCTTGGTACGTCCTTAGATGTTGTTGTCACAGGTACCAATGCTCAACAAGCACAACTGGCTCTGAATAGTATTCAAAATGAAATCAGTCGTTTAGATGCCATCTTGTCAACATGGAAAGATCAGACTGAAATTAGCCAATTGAATCAAACCAAAAAGATTCAGGCATCTGCTGAACTTTTTGAAGTGGTCGCAGCCTGTGAAAACTGGCGTAGCCAAACCTACGGTGCATTTGATGCACGTTTGGGACAGTTGTTAAGCCTTTGGGAAAACAGTCAACATGTGAAGCCAGTGGAAACTGAGCAGCAACGCCAAGCGCTTGTTTCTCAATTACAATCAGCAAAAATTCAACTTGATCCACAGCAGAAAACCATTCAGATTGAAGGGAATATCAAGATTGCCCCTGATGCTTATGCCAAAGGTTATATCATTGACCGTGCTCTAGCGGCAGCACGTCAGCAAGTTCCTGAAATGCAAGGCTTGATGATTGACATTGGTGGTGATATCCGTGTGTGGGGACAAGCACCGCAAGGCGATGCATGGCAGATTGGGGTACAAGGCACAGAGCATTATGACAATGCTGCACCACAACAAACCTTGAAGCTTAATCAGCAAGCGATTGCATTTAGCGGTCAGGGTTACCGTGATTTATCAGGACAAACTCATTTACTCAACCCCAAAACTGGTCAGCCTGCACAACAGGTTGAACATTGTGTTGTGGTCGGAAAATGTGCAGCCGATGCAGATGCACTGGCAACAGCTTTAGCCGCTATGCCTGCAAACGAAGGTTTAAAACTGGTCGAGCAGTTGGCTGGTTATGATGCCAAAGTGGTGTTAAGCAACGGACAAACCCAACAAACGTCTGGCTGGAACAGCTTGGTTGCGATGCCTGAAGATGTACATTTACAACCAATTGCAGGGAATGCTGCAAGTTCATGGCCTGCGGGTTATCAAGCTGTGATTGATCTCACCATTCCTCGTTTGAATGTAGAGAACTATCGTGTGCCTTATGTCTCGGTTTGGATTACAGATGGTGATAAAAAACTGGTGCGTACCCTTGCAGTCTGGGGGAAAGATCAAAAATGGATCAACTCGAACTATGTCTGGTGGCGACGTTATGGTCGTCAAATGCCAAATTTAGATGCTGTGGCTAAACCTTCTCGTCAACCAGGTCAATATAAACTGGCTTGGGACGGTAAAGATGATCATGGCAAGTTGGTCGCTGCTGGCAATTATATTGTGCATATTGAAACCACGCGTGAGCATGGCGGTCATTCGTATCAAAGTATGAACTTTGAAGTGAAACCGAAAGCAAGTTCACAAAGCCTGCCAGCCCAAGCCGAAGTTGGTACAGTAAAGCTCAACTTCCAACGCTTTAACTAAGTTTTTTGGCAATACCTTCGAGATTATTCTGTGTATCAACGCCGAGATTTTTACCGCCATGCACGTTATGTGCATGGCTGGTTGTCTGCTTTTGCTTTTATTGTTCTGATTTTCTTTGCTTTAACAGGACTGTTTCTCAATAACCCCAACTGGTTTCAGCCTTCTGAGCAAGAAAATACCACCAGTATGACTTTACCTGCCTCACTCTTGAGCAAAGTCCGTCATCAGGAAAACCCAAGTACCGAAATTTTAACGGTGATTCGTCAGCAGCAGCATCTGATTGGACATTTTCAAAGTAGTGAACGTCTAGATGACACGGAAATGATGATTCGTCTAGAAAGCCCCGCGGGATCGACCGATATTGATGTCATGCTTGATACAGGTAAAGTTGAGATTTCACAAAAACCTGCGTCAGTTGTGTCGATGCTTGATGACTTGCACCGTGGAAAGAATGTCCCTCAAACATGGAAATTGCTGATTGATATCAGTGCGATCTTAATTTTAGGGCTGTCGATTGCGGGTTATATTTTATTTTTAACCTTAAAGACACGTTTGTTGTCACATTTGGTATTAACTGCAATTAGCCTGTCGACATTAATAGGATTGCTTTACTTCGCGTTATAAGGTGAGTTCAAAATGACTCCTGCTGTACTCATCATTTTTGCAACATTAATTAGTTTGTTGTTGTTGCATGTGTTCTGGATTGCCTATTTATGGTGTCGTTCACGTCGTCAGGCAAAGCTAAATCTGACCCGATCAGGCTTTTTAGTGATTTATGCCAGTCAGTCTGGGCATGTAGAAGCTTATGCCAAACAGACTGCGCTGCAATTACAACAGATTGATCAACTCAATGCATTGGTGAATATTCAGGATTTAACCGCTATACAGTTACAACAGGCACAGCAAGTATTGTGGATGGTGAGCACCTATGGTGATGGGGATGCACCTGATAGTGCGCGTCTGGCTGTAAAACGTCTGTTTCAACAAACACTGGATTTAAGTCAGCAGTCTTATGCAATTTTAGCCTTTGGTGATCGGCGCTATTCACATTTTTGTCAGTTCGGGCAGACCGTTGCAAGCTGGGTACAGCAGCAAGGGGCGCAAGCCTACTTTGATTTGCTATGTGTCGATCATTTTGCACAATCTGACCTTGATGTATGGCAGAAGAAATTGCAGCAAATCATTGATCGTGAAATTGATTTTTCTGAGGATGATGTTTATGCAAGCTTTGTCGTCAAGCAACGTACTTGCTTGAATAAAGGCTCATCAGGAGCAGAAATTTATCAGTTACAGTTACAAACTGCTCCAAATATCTCATGGCTGTCAGGCGATATTTTAGAAGTGCAATGTGAAAATTCTGTTCAGAATATTCAAGCATTTCTACAGCAACATCAGCAGGGCATTACTGAGAAATTATCGCAACAATTGCGTCATAAAAACTTGCATGATGTGCCTGTGCGCTTGTCACAAGAAACCTTTAACGCATGGTTGAAACGGTTTCAACATTTACCAACACGTGATTATTCGATTGCCAGTATTCCCGAGCAAGGTTACGTGGAGCTGATGATTCGTCAGCAGCATACACCTGAAGGTTTAGGCTTGGGTTCAGGCTGGCTCACACAACGAGTACAGCTAGGTGAAATGGTACAGGCACGCATTCGTAGTAATCCACATTTTCATTTGCCATCAACTTCACAAGCATTGATTTTAATTGGCAATGGTACGGGGATTGCAGGGCTAATCAGTCATTTGCAGCAACGTGTTCAGCGGAAACAGGGTCAAAACTGGTTGATTTTTGGTGAACGCCAACAGCAGTATGATCATCTATATCGTGAGCAAATTGAATGCTGGCGGAAGCAGGGAAGTTTGACGCATGTCGATTATGCTTTTTCACGCGATCAGGCTGAAAAAATTTATGTCCAAGATCGACTGTATCAACAAGCACAGCGTTTAAAAGAGTGGGTTCAGGCGGGCGCAGCGATTTATGTTTGTGGCAGTTTGCACGGAATGGGACAAGCGGTTGAACAGGCATTGTGTGAAATTTTGGGCAGTGACACGGTTGATGAACTGCGCCAGCAACAGCGTTATCAGCGAGATGTGTACTAAGGCAAAATGATTTTATGTCTAGAGAATTTAAACATAGAAAAGATGTAAATATGATTTTGATATTACAGTCCTGATTCATTCATTCGTAAATCATGTAAGATTTAAAATAAAATTTTAGGTCTGGAAAGATGAGCAATCTTAATAAATATGAGCGTATGTCCAACGCTGAACTGAAAAAGCTATTTATACAGTCAGAATGTAGTGATTTAAAAGAAATGCACGGGGCAGCGAGTGGGAAAGTATTATTTCCTATCTGGTTTAAAAAATTAAATCTTTGGAAAGGCAAAGTTTTTCATTTTTCAGAACAGCATGGTTTAACAGGTTTAAATCGAATAGGAATGCCTTATTTTGAAATACTGAAATACTCTTTTGAAGGTCATATCGCAAAGTCTTTATTCTTTGATAAACAAGTCATTGTCATTGACCATAATTCCCCGAAAAATCCAAGTTGGGTTCGACGTTATCATGATGAACTGGTGAAGGTTGAGGATCAGGTTTTTTTGGGTATGTCCTACTATAAACAAAAGACAGGTTTAAAATTTGTCAGTTATTTTATTTTAGATTTTTCAGAAATTTAAAGGATAAATTAAATTCTAGAGCTGCTTAAATGACCCAGTCTCAAGCATAACGATTTGGGGATCACTGATACATTTCGCAGCGCTCATTGAATATCTTTAAAAGTATAGACTCATATCAAATAGCTTCTATTTTTAGGATAAGAAGGCTATTTGATATGTTTTATAGTCTAACCATCAAAGGTGTGGTTCGGGACTTAGAACTTTTTCTCTAAAGTTAATAAGTAACTTGGAATAGATTTGGTAATCCGTGTTTCATACATGCTGCCATCGGATTGATTGGTTAAATATTCTTTATAGCGTGTACCCAATAAGTTGCGTGCGCTAAAGGTTAAGCCCCAACCATGATTAAAGGTTTTGGTGGTACTAAAATCTAGACCAACACGGGCATTGGTAGTGCGGTCATACGGCTGGCTAGCCAATCCACGGGTGAATTTCGGGGTATAACTTAAGTTGAAACTGGTCGAAACATGCATTGGTTTGTAGTTATATGAAATACCCGAGCTAGCTGTATAAGGTGCAACATCACTGGCAAGGCGTTCCTGTGTACCATCATCCACCGTTGCATGTACGGTAGAAAGTTGGGCATTCAGCATGAATGAATGTCCAGATCCTGTTTCTTTTAGGGCATATCGTCCAGTCAATTCAACACCATAAGTGACAGCCTTATCTTGGTTCTCTGGACGTTGCACGTAGCGCGAACCCTCGAGTGCAATCACATTTTCAATATAGTCTTTAATATTGCGGTAATAACCCGTCAAAGACACACCACCATTCGGGGAGTTATATTCCAGTGTTGATTCGAACGCCGAGATTTTTTCTGGACGTAAGTCAGGATTCCCCCCTTTGTCAGGGTTGTTGAGAGAGCCTGCATCGCTGTCATTGGAAATGGTGATAGTTGGCACAAGGCTTTCAGCACGCGGGTTACGTACCGACTTGCTGAGGTTGGTTTGCAAAGACCAATGATCATCAAATTCAAAACGATGTGCTAAAACTGGGCTGAGATTATGGTCTTGATAATCCACCAAACCACTACGCTGAATCCATTCTTGGCGTGCACCCAACGTGATGGTTTGACGTTCAGTCATGCGTAAACTGCCTTCAGCATATAATGCATAACGATTTTCATTGAGTGTATCAGTCAGATTACTTTCAAGGCTGTTGGTGCGTGTATCAAAACCAAATTTTAACTCTTTATGATCATCAAATTTTCGAACACCATCATAAGCGAAACCATATTCATTAATCGTTTCATCGGTATAGGTTTCACGATTATTTGATGTGGTGAGTTGAGTTTCATTTTGATGTTCAGCAGAAAGACGTAGTTTATCTGAACCATTATCAGTTTTACGTTCATAACGTGTGTTTAGGCGAACGCTATCATTGTCATCATTTTGATATTGGCTGCTGCTGACATTCTTGCTTTTGGTATCACGGTAAAAAACTTCAGCCACCAGTTTTTGTTCATCATCCAAGGTATATTCAACACGTGGTGCAAACATGCGCATGGTGCGGTCAGTATCCACGGTTTGTTCGCGTGTGCCTTGACTATTGGTCGTAGTACTGGTTGATGTAGTATCAATCCACATCTGATTGGCAGACAAACTATATGTCCATGCCTGATCTTTACCATCGGCTTGCAGACTGACTTGACGACGACTTTCTTGCTGATCACTGTCTGCAATATCTCCATATCCCACACGGAGATTACCATTCAGTAAGGTATCTAACGGCTCTTTCAAAATGATATTGATCACGGCAGAAGAAGCAACCGAGCCTTGTGCCACACTGGGTTGTTTGACCACTTCAATGCGTTCAATCATGTCAGTCGTAATGGTATCGACAATTGACATGCCTCCACGTGGTCCACCCTGTACAGGTTCGCCATTGATCAAGAATACAGGTGCGCTACCACCACGAAAACGCATGCCTGATGCAGCACCATTGCCTCGTGGGCCTTGCCCTGAACTCGGAATTTGAAAACCTGCGGCGCGACGTAGTGCATCGGTGACTGACTGATCGCCATATTTGAGCATTTCTTCGCGGGTAATGATGGTTTTTGGAATCGCACTCAAATCTTTATCGATGGCTTTTTTTGCACTTGCACTCACTTGAATGGTTTTTAGTGTGGTGACATCCTCTGATGTTTTATTTTGAGGCGCATCTTCCGCCCAACTTTGCATCGCGCATAAAGATAAAAGCAAAAAACTGACAGGAGGTATTTTTCGGTAGGTGCAAAAGTGCTTTGCCATGTGTAAATCCATGTATGATAATTTTATGACGTGCGTATATTAATTGATAATTATGAAGACAATGAGAATATTTACTTTAATTGTAGAACTTTATCTCATTGATTAATTTTGATTTATGTGAAAATTCAACTTTAGCTTATCATGTTATAAATCCAATAATATAATATTAATCAATTCATTATAAAAAATATGTTTTAACGAAAATCAGATGATGAAGTCAAGATTTTAGGTTTAGTTATTTTGATAGAAAAATCAGTGTATTCAATGGATTCTGTCAATTTATATTGCAATCAGCCATATTACATAAAAATGGGCTAACTAGAAAATGACCTTTTATCGGGATAAGGAATAAAAAACCAAAGATCTATAGTGGAATCTCTTGTTCTGACTGAAAAAATTGTGAATACTCAAGCCCGAAAATTTAGGCTGTAAGATTATCTTCTGGGGTTAGGCAATAATGGTGAATCGATATCCATTTTCACGTTTACAACAAGCGTTACTGGCAGTAAGTTCATGCTCATCTTTAGGGTTATTCACCCCAATATTGGCACATGCAGAAGATGATACTCAACAGTTGGCGACAATTACGGTCAAAGCCGAAGCACAACACACGGCTTACTATCAACCTCAAGTCAACTTATCTGGTTTTACCCAGAAAAATATTGCTGCAATTCCAGCGTCAATTAGTACGGTGACGGCAGAGCGTATTGCAGATCAGCATGCTAAAACGTTAACTGATGTGGTAAAAAATGATGCCGCAGTTGGCGATGGCTATGCAGCGATTGGTTACTATCCCAACTTTGTGATGCGTGGTTTTGCTTTAAACCTTGGATCAAGCTATTTACTGAATGGTAATTTGATTCGTGGTCAGCAAAATGTTGCACTCGAAAATAAAGAACAAGTCGAAATTTTAAAAGGCATTAGTGCGATTCAAAGTGGCATGTCGACACCAGGGGGTGTGGTGAACTATGTGAGCAAGCGCCCGAAAGATATTCATTCTGTCACTGTTGAAGCTGACAGTCATGGTGGCAATCGTATAGCAACTGACTTTGGTGGTTTTCTGGGTGAAGATCAGCAGTTTGGTTATCGGGTCAATATTGCCAAAGAAGAAATGCACCCTTATGTTGAACATGCCAATGGTCAGCGTTTGTTTGGCTCTTTGGCTTTGGACTGGAAAATTTCAGATCGTTCAAAACTTGAATTTGATATTGAGTCACAGCGTCAGCGTCAGCGTTCTGTACCAGGCTATCAATTGCTCGATGGCACGACTGTACCAAGCGGTGTGAGTTCAAGTCGTTTACTCGGTTATCAAAGCTGGAGTAAACCAGTGACCGATGAAAGTTTAAATACTAGTCTCAAATATAGCTATAAAATCAATGACAACTGGACAGCCAATCTGACCGCTTCACAAAGTCGGGCAGTGGTCGATGATTATTCATCATTCCCGTGGGGATGTTCTACGAAAGGGGTATGTGATTATTCAACATCATTAGCAAATACTTTTGACCAAAACGGGAACTATGACATTTATGACTACCGCAACCCAAATGACACTTATATAACCAATCAATTTAAAGCAGGTTTGAATGGTCAGTTCAGTACTGGAACATGGCAGCACACTTTAAGTTTAGAACTATCGCAAACTTATAAGCGTCGCGCCCAATACGATGCAATTAATGCCCTTATTGGAACAGGGAACATTTATACAAATAGTGTGACTTATAGCCCAACCACAGCCACTTTGGGAAATCATTACAAATCGTTAGATAGTCAGCAAACCGCATTAAACTTACTCGACCAAATTGATTTTAATGGCGCATGGTCGGTTTTAGTTGGTGGTAAGTTATTGCATCTGAATGAAAACGCGTATGATGCCGATGGTAATAACATTCGAGATACCCATTTTAATCGTTTCTTGCCGCAACTGGCCTTGATGTATCAGCCTTGGGAACATACTCATGTCTACGCTTCTTATGCCAAAGGTTTAAGTGATGGTGGTCAAACACCTTGGTATTCAAAGAATTATAATACTACTTTAGCGCCTGTGCATTCGACTCAATACGAATTGGGAATTAAGCAACAGTGGCAATCCCTTCTTTTTACAGCGGCATTGTTTGATTTAAAACAAGACAATCAATATACCGACACCGCAGGTGATTATGTCACCGAAGGTGAACAGCACAATCTAGGTTTGGAGCTTGGTTTACAAGGTCGACTGACTCAGAACCTCGATATGACATCGACATTGGCTTTAACCCGTTCACGTTTAACAGGTACACAAACGGCTGAATATCAGGGTCATCAAACCCAGAACGTTCCAACCCTGCGTTTTGCGAGCCATTTGTCCTATCAAGTTCCACAAGTGGAAGGACTTCGCTTATTGGCAGGCATGCAGTACAGCAGCAGTAAATATGCGAATAAGTCTGGTACGGTAAAAGTCCCAAGTTATACTGTGTTTGATGCAGGCACAGCCTATAACTTCCGTGCTTATGGCTATGACAATACGCTTCGCTTCAACATCGACAACTTGTTCAATAAAAAATACTGGCGTGATGCGGGCAGTTTCTTAGGAGATGACTACCTATTCCTTGGTGCACCACGTACTGCACAACTGTCATGGACTATTAATTTCTAAACTGAAAGTTTCGATTGCTGTATTTACAGACTGCTTGGGCTAACTGCTCAGGCAGTTTTTTATTGTGGGTTACTGAATGTCTTGCTTGGACTAAAACTTGCATGAATAATCCTGTTAAACTCAAAACCATTCAAGTGATTTAAGTTACAGGATAGTGATGTCATACAATCAGTTATATATCAATGGTCAATGGCTTACACCCAAAAATGGGCGAACGTTTAGCAGCATTGATCCGAGTAATGAACAAGAAATAGCCCAAGTGGCTGCGGCTTCCGTTGAAGATGCTGAACTGGCTGTACAAGCAGCGCGGCAGGCATTTGACCAGACTGACTGGTCACAGCAGCCAAAACAACGTGCAGTTTATTTGCGTGCGATTGCGCAGGAAATTCGTCAGCAATTAGATCAGTTAGCTGAAATTGAAGTTCGGGACAACGGTAAACCTTTACCTGAAGCAGTTTGGGATATTCAGGATGCGGCAGGTTGCTTCGATTTTTATGCCGATCTTGCCGAACAACTTGCTGATACCCAAGACGAACAGATTCCACTTTCCGATGAGCGCTTTAGTAGTGTGGTGTGTAAGGAAGCGGTAGGTGTGGCATGTGCGATTATTCCATGGAACTATCCACTGTTGATGGCGGCTTGGAAAGTTGCACCTGCATTGGCTGCAGGCTGTACGCTCATTTTAAAACCTGCTGAAGCGACCTCACTGACTGCCATTGAATTAGGGCGAATCGCAGAAAAAGTCGGTTTGCCAGCAGGGGTGTTGAATATTGTCACAGGTATTGGCAGTGAAATTGGGCCATATTTGACGGGACATCCAGAAATCGACAAAGTGGCTTTTACAGGCAGTGTACCTGTCGGAAAGCAGATCATGCAGTCAGCTGCACATAATGTCAAAAACTTGAGTCTTGAACTCGGCGGTAAATCTGCATTTATTATTTTCGCTGACAGTGATCTTGATGCTGCGGTGGAATGGATTATGTTTGGCATTTTCTGGAACCAAGGGCAGGTCTGTTCAGCAACGTCTAGAGTCTTGGTCGAGCAAGCCATCTATCCAGAGCTTCTCAAACGACTGGCTGAAGCTGCACAGAAAATCAAAATTGGTCAAGGTTTGGAAGCCGATGTCAAACTTGGACCTTTGGTCAATGCCAAGCAATATCAACAGGTCATGAATGCCATTCAACAAGGAAAACAGGATGGAGTAATGCTGATGAGTGGAGGGAAACGCCCTGCACATCTTGCACAAGGTTATTATGTCGAACCTACGATTTTTACAGATGTTCCAGTAGAACATCCCTTATGGACGGATGAAATTTTTGGCCCTGTCGTTGCGATTCGTGCTTTTGAAACTGAACAAGAGGCGATTCAACTGGCGAATCAATCTATTTTTGGTTTAGCTGGTGCAGTTATGTCAAAAGACATTGCTCGTTGTCAGCGTGTTGCAGGTAAATTACGTGCTGGGATCATTTGGATTAACTGTTCACAACCAACGTTTACTGAAGCACCTTGGGGTGGTTATAAGCAAAGTGGTATTGGACGTGAACTAGGAATCTGGGGATTAGAAAATTATTTAGAAATCAAGCAAATCACCAGTTATGACAGCGATCAGCCTTGGGGATGGTATAACTCATAATCTAAATGGACAATCCCCTGATTCAATCCATCAGGGGTATTTATTGGATTAACAGGCTGAATCTGAGGGAAAAATTTTTTGATCTGGCGCATATTGGCTCAATTTCTGCTGTGTGGCAGATTTCAGTGTTTTCAGTTGATCTAAAACTGTACCAATCATTTTCAGTCTTGTTAATGTCCCTTTGAGTTGTATTGGCTGTATAACTTTGTTCAGGTTTACTCAAGGCAAATGCGCATAGCATCATGATCAAAAGTTGAAAAATTCTCATGAGTTCCTCTTATTGTGTATTGTTTTTAAATGATCAATTTCTTTAAGCTGACTATACATTTGCCATAGCTGCACAAAGTGAGCATGCTTTCCAGTCTGGACGTTAAAATTTTGTTTACATTTAATGAGAAAAATAACCATTATTGACAACAAAAATGAGATATATTCATAGGTTCTTAAAATATATTTGATAGGAATCACATCTAAGACAAATAACATGAAAATTTATAAACCAATAATAAATATAGTTTTTTTATATTAATTATTTTAAATAATCGTTCTATAATGAGTCAAAAGGACATATTGATAATTGATGCACAATGATACTTAAAAAATTGATCTATTCATTAAATCTTAATTTACGTAAGCTGATTTTATATTTGGCTGCGTTTAGTGTGTGCAGTCTTTTTTTGATTTCATTGGGTGTTAGTTATTATATTCAAAAATATGAGCTAGTTGAAAATGCGCTAGCCGTAAATATGGAATATGCTTCTAAAATTTCCAACACCTCAGATAGCCATTTTAAAATTATGCAAAAGGAACTTGCATATAGTGCCAAGCTTTTAGCATCGGAAATGAATGATTCACAGAAGTTACAAACAGAAGTGGATCGGATGAGGGATCAATCCAATTATTTTAATAGTGTGATTGTATCCGATGCGCAAGGTCGTTTTTTAAGTTATACACCTTTAAGTCTAAAATTATCAAAAAATAAAGTAAACCATACCTTAGGTTTTGATCTTTCACTGAAAACCAAGCGGCCTTTAATTTCACCGCCATACTATGGTGCAAGTAAAAATTTACTAATTTTTATCTCACATCCGATTTTTGATCAGCAGCAGCGTTATTTAGGATTTATTGGTGCAACAATTTATTTAAAGAAAGACAATATCTTAAATCAGATGCTCTCTAGTCATTATGGCTATAAAGATAACTATATGTATGTGATTGATCAAAGTAAGCATATTATATTTCACCCTGATCCTACCCAAGTTGGAAAACTCGCCAATCCAGATGTAGTTGCATTGTCTAATCAGAATAATGGTGAAGCATATTTAAAGGATGCTAAAGGTCATTCTTTATTAGCAGGGTTTGCTCATATGCCGACAACAGGTTGGATGATTATTTCACAGCAACCAGAAAATGAATTATTGCAAGAAGCTCATGAAACGATTTATCAAATGATCGTTGGGATGCTGTTCTTCTATTTATTAATTTTCTTCATTGTATGGCGAATTTCATATTTAATTTCTAGCCCGCTTTCTTTGTTGGCAAATATGGCAAGTAATTTACATAAGCCTGAAATTGATGAGAAAATTCAGGATGTTGAGCCTTGGTTTGTCGAGGTTTTAAAATTTAAAATGTCACTTTTAATGAGTTCAAAATATTTTAAAGAAACCATCTCTGAACTCAATTTCCATGTCAATACTGACCCGCTTACTCGACTGTATAATCGACGAGGTATGGATTTATCAGTCAAACATTTTATGGAAAAGAATATTCCATTTGCAGTCATTTGTATCGACATTGATTATTTCAAAAAAATTAATGACAAATTTGGACATGATCAAGGCGATCTGGTGTTAAAAGAGGTTGCAGATCATATTCGAAATAGTTTCCGCGATGAAGATATCTGCTGTCGTAGTGGCGGAGAAGAGTTTATTGTTTTAGCTGCAATGCTGAAACTCGAAACCGCAGTTGAGCTGGCTGAACGTTTACGTCAGCGAATAGCCAATGCCTCAATTGCGCCTGTGGGGCAGGTCACTATTTCAATTGGTATTGCCCACTGGATTGGCACATCAAAAGATATTAAAACCGTATTTAAGCGTGCAGATGAAAATCTGTATATGGCAAAAGCTGATGGGAGAAATTGTACTCGTTTTTAAAACCTAACCATCACTGATCTAAGTTCAGAGGATATGCAAAAGCATATCCTCCACAGCTTAAGCTGCATGCTCTTGATCGAGTTGAATAAGTGCTTCAGAAGTTTTTTTAATTTCGTAGATCAGTTGTCCTAACAAACACTGATTTGAAGTCAGTGTCACCAATAACATCGCATGCTGGCTTGGAATTGCAGTCAGAAAAGCTTTGCCATTTTCTGCATCTAAGGTCACAGATTGACAGCCTGTGAGCTGAATTTCATTGAGAAAAGCTGCAATCATGGCTAAAATTGAACTACTTACCGCAGCAATTTTACTTCCATTACTCAGATTTTTCTTAGAAATACTAGTAATTTCAAATCCATCGCTTGAACAGAGCATGACATATTGTACGCCAGATACGCTACTGAGCAATTGCTGTAATTGCCGATTGGCTGTTTGAATAAATTCACTTGATACTTTACGAGATAGAGGATTCGCTGAACCGCTATTAAGCATAAAAAGACCTTTGGTTGGGGATATTAAGATAAAAGATTAACTTCGGTGCTAGAAACCATTGCTTCGACTAAAAGTAAAACATCTTCTTGTTGGCGCGCATCGACAAAAAATAAAGGATAATTACAGTCTTGTTGCTCTAGCCAATCACGATAAATCAGTGTTGGGCGTTCAATCTTTTCATCGACATGCGTAATGCCAATGACAATATTCTGGTTAGTATTACGAAATGCAGCAATATAGTGTGCTAAATCTTCAAGTGGATTTTCAGCTTGATGATCAATTAATAAAATTGTTCCGATTGCACCTTTGCAGATCACTGACCAAATAAAATCAAAACGATCCTGCCCAGGTGTTCCATATAAGCCAACTTTTACTCCATCGCCTAATGTAATCTCACCATATTCAATACCAACGGTGGTATGGGCTTTGGTATGAGCTTCAGCATCGGTGTTAACGGCTTCACTCCCGACAACTTCAATTTCAGACAATGCACGGATAGCAGTCGATTTTCCCGACCCCATGGTTCCACCAAAAACAATTTTGTACTGTTGTAGAATCATCATCTGTCCTCATTAAAAGCCTAAGCGGCGACGGAGTTTTCCAAAGAATTTGCGCATTAAACCTGCATCATCTTCTGAATGGGTATGTTGTGGTGGGTATTTTACTTGGTTCTTTTGAATTAAGGTGCCTAAACCTGTTGCTAAGGAAATAGAAACAAACTGGGTTACACGATCAACCGATAAACCCAGTTTCTCAGCAACAGTAATAATATTTGCGCCCTGTGCAAAACATGCAGACATTCTTAAAATATCATGTCGATCTTTAGGGTCTTCAGGTTGTGGCCATTGCTTTAAATAAAAACAATCCTGCTGCTGTACAAATTTATGAAAAGATGTAGAACGCCATAACACATTCCATAACCAATTTTTTAAATCTTGGCGTTGAATGGTATTGAAGGCTTGGCGATCATTCATGGTAGCATAAATGGTGTTTAGGCTAGCATTGGTTTGATTTGGGTGCTGGTCAGAAACCCAAGCCCATTGGTTACGTGGATCAACCATTGCCAAAATACCGTTTTGGTCAAAAACTTGTATTGTGCCGTTTTCAGGATTCAAAATTTCCCGAACAATGGTATATAAATCCTGACGGCTAATATCAATGGTTTGTGCAGTTGTTGATGATATATGCTTTGTATCGGTATCAGCAGATTGAGATAGCCAGTCTTTTAGATAAACGGTTTCATCAATTGGCAGATATAAAATATTTTCTTCAATTTGACCATGCTTCGCTGCATTATTAATCAAACGCAATAAGCGAATATTTTGGTTTTTAATCAGCTTTTGAATGCTTGGAGCATCAAAAAACATATCATTAACCATCAATACCTGAAGTTTTGGATCTGCAATATTTGTCCAATTCACCAGCACATTTTGGGGAATCAATTTTTCAATAGCCAGTTTAATCTCGCTAAGAACTTTTAAACTTAGACCAAAAATAGCAATATTTAAGGAGGATTGTTGTGCAAGTTGCATATCTATATCCATCGAATATTTATGGTTAGATAGAATCTGACGCAAACAACCAAATTTGACCGATCGTCTGCGATTCAGACCACCGGTCTAGAATCTGTTTAGGAAAAATCTAGTTCTTTTTCAAACGTTCTGAGCTCATGTCTTGCCATTGCTAGATTTGATTTTCCACGTTCAAGCACTAAATATAAAAACAAATTAGGATTAGAATCTAGAGGTCGAATAAGGTGATATTGTTTACCTAAAGTAATCAGAATATCTTCAATATGATCATTTAATCCTAATGCTTTCGCGATTTTACGTTTCGAACGCAAAACTTCTGTGTTTCCAGCAGCTGCAAGTTCAAGATCTAAGCCTGAACCTTGTGCTGCAAGTGCGAGTCCACTTTCTGAGTCAACGAGCGCAACAGCCACAAAGCCATCAATTTCAGTTAAAGCAGATAAAGAAACTTTTGCCATGTTTTTAATCCTATTTAAATGTTTAGGGTAAATTTCTTATCTACATTATTTATTCAATTTTGAGGATAAAGCAACCTACCTTTCGTATACCAATTTAATATAAATCCATGATTTTTATAAGTGATTTAAAAAAATCCATTATTTTTAAAGTTAAATATTCATCTAAAAATTAGAAGCTTTTTAGATGAACTTTCACAATATGCTTAATAGTTTAAAACTATTTATTATATTGATATATAAATATTATTTTTAACAACCGCTTAAAAATTAGAATTTTATATTTTTAAAAATTATAAAACTAATATTTAAATATATATTGGCTTTTTTAAAAAAAATTTATGCCAACTCAAAATAATATATAAAAGGTTTTATCAATCAACAAGAGGTTTTTTAATTAAAATAACCAATAAATGTGATGCAGTTCACACTTTCAATTAGATAAAAATTTTGTCACAGACAAAACATAAAAGCCTGATTCGCTCAACCAAAACATCAAATCCTTCAACTAGCACCTTATAATCCTAATCTCAATCTGATTGAAAAGCATGAGCGCAAGTTAAACGCAAATGTAAAGAGTGGTTCGTTATTGTATTAATCGGCTTTTTTAAATGCTCTTTCATTTCTGTATCGGGAATTAAATCAATTGACTATACTTCACTATGGCCAAAACACTGTCGTTTAGCTTGAATAGAAAATACGAACCATAAATAAAGCCCCCCCATAACAAAAACTGTCGCGAATAACCCGATCAGAATATTGTGTGCAATGTCCAAACGTTGGATATATTTTTGCACAAAAGCCTGATCATTTTTAATGACCACCTGATGCCCTGCGGCTGTCGTCCCATGAAGTTCATACACAATATTGATACAGGCCTGACGTGCATTCCAATATGCCTTCTCATCATTTCTCTGACACAAAATCGTGCTGTATTTCATATAGCTCAAGCGAATCGGGAAGTTTTGAGTACAGACATCGGTTTGAAAACTATTACATTTAAAAATTTGTACGGTTTTATTCTGGGTAAAAAATAGTTGGCGTTCACGATAATTTTTGCCATAGCTCAGGTGGACATCATCTGAGAAATTTTGCTGATTCACCTGCTTCGGGAAAAACTGTTGCTGATCGACAAAACAGCCAATCAATGCTGCACAAAAGAAAATTAAACACACCATAAAGCCTTCCTGACGTGTGGCATACAGGAAAGCGGTGAGTTTTTTGGGAATAAAGTTCATGTTCAGTCAGAGAAGAGTCTCTAGAAATTGTTCAATTAGCCTTTAAATTTCTTAATGCTTTTTGATAAATGTGCACGCATCATTTGACGAGCCAAAGCACCATCTTGATCAACAATGGCTTTCAATATATTTAGATGTTCTAAATGCACATTCTCTAGATATTCCTGACGTGAACTTGGGTTCAACTCAATGGAGCGTACGCGTGCCCGTGGAATGATTTTTTCACCTAAATATTTTAAAAAATCAACGAAATATTGATTGTTTGATGCTTCGGCAATCGCAATATGGAAACGGTAGTCTGCTTGTACAGTCCCATCAATCACATCGGAAGAAATATGTTTTTTAAAATCATCCAATGCGGCCTGCATTTTATCAATATGCACCTGTTGGCGACGCTCTGCTGCAAGAAAAACGGCTTCAGTTTCCAAGCTGATGCGCAGTTCAAGTAAGGCAATAATATCATTGATGGTTTCTAGACTCGCATTTGAAAGCAAGAAGTTCTGCTCGCCTTCCTGCTCTTTCACAAATGTCCCAATACCGTGACGAGTTTCAACGAAACCCAAAGAGCGCAGTTCAGTAATCGCTTCTCGAATTACCGAACGGCTGACTTCAAACTGTTCAATCAGCTCAAGTTCGGTTGGGATTTTATCGCCAACCGCATAGTTTCCACTTTGAATCTGCTGAATCAACTGTTCAACAATCGCATGACTTAACTTTTGATGGTTTTTCGTTTTATGCGTTTTCTGGATTGTTGAATCGATCATCTTTCTCACACGTTCAAAGCAGACAGGGAATGCCAATTATAACATGAACTCAATTCGACTGACCAAATCCTTTGTATGATCATAGAGCTAGCTTTCATGTTGTTGGTAGTTGTTTCTGCGATTTTATACGAAGTTGACAAAGCAACATCGAAATCAGAATCAGACTACAGCCATATAAGCTGATTCGGTCAGGCAGTTCATGCCAAAATACATAGCCCCAAATGCCTGCAAATATAATCGCAACATAATTCACAGGGCCAATTTGACTTGCAGGGGCAAGGCTATACGCTTTTGACATACACAACTGACTAATATTGGCGAGTAAACCTGCTGCAATCAGTAAACCCAATTCATGCCAATGAAGCCCTCGCCAGTGCCACAGTGCAGGAATGGCTGAAATTCCCGAACCAATCAGGCAAAAGTAAAACACAATTCGTTCGACAGGTTCCGTATCGGTCAGTGCTCTCACGGTGACAAATGCCATCGCTGAGCAGAAACTTGCCAGTAAACCCACCAATGACATGACGCTCAGCATGCCTGTATCGGGTTTGGCAACCAATAGAACACCAAATAAACCAATACAGGCAGCTAAAATTGCTGCTTTGGTAATTTTCTCTTTTAAAAATAACCATGCGATCAGCGGAATAAAAATGGGCGATGAATAACTAAATACCATCGCATTGGACAGTTTTAAATGCGCGAGCGCATAAAAAAAGGCATACATCGATGTGAGCCCAATCACACTACGCCATGTATGCATCCACAATTTATCGGTCTTAAAAAACCCCAACCCTTTTTGAAATAGCATCGGAATAAAGATCAGCATACCGACCACATTTCGGAAAAAAACCGTGGTGTAATAATCAACCGTTAAAGAGGCATAGCGCACACAAATGCCCATAATTGAAAAGAGCAAAGCAGCGCTGAGTAAATAAAAAATTGCGCGTGCAGTCTGACTCTGACTCGGTGCTGTAGTGTGCATTGCCCATTTTTCCTTATTCAACGAGGAGCTTTTGCTGCGTGCTTATCACGCAGCAAAAGCCGATTAAACTGCGGTAATGACTTGGTTCTCAGTAAAATATTTCACCAGATTTGCACAGGCCAGATCACCCATGGCTTTACGTGTTTCACGTGTGCCACTGGCATAATGCGGTGTCAGCACTACATTCTCTAAAGCAAATAACGGACTTTCACTACACGGCTCATGTGCGTAAACATCCAGACCTGCCCCTGCAATCACACCCTGTTCTAAAGCTGTAATTAAGGCATCTTCATCCACCACAGAACCACGGGCAATATTGATCAGAAAACCTGTTTTACCCAAGCGCTGCAAAATATCTGTGGTAATGATGTGTTGGGTTGCTGCCGTGCTTGGCAAGGCAAGCACCAGAAAATCTGATTTCTCTGCAAGCTCTTCGACACTGGCAACATATTCATATCTCGAACCTGTTTTAGGCTTACGGTTATGGTAGATAATCTGCATTCCACAGGCTTCGGCACGCTTGGCAACCTCTTTACCGATGTTCCCCATCCCCAAAATACCGCAAACTTTATTGCCTAAACTGGTGGTGAGTGGGTAGGCACCTTTTGCCCATTGACCTGCACGCACAAAACGATCTGCACGAATCAACTGACGCGCCACCGCATACATCAGCATCATGCCTGTATCGGCAACACAATCATTGAGCACATCTGGCGTATTGGTCACGATAATATTTTTACTTTTGGCATAATCCACCGCAATCGAATCATAGCCCACACCTGAACTGGCAATAATTTTCAGATTTGGTAAAGCATCAATCAGGTCTTGCTTTGCCCCAACCCCACCACTGGTGGCCAGTGCTGTGAATTTATGCCCATGTTGTTGTAAGAATTCACTTGGATTTTCCATTTTCCAAAGTTTATGCACCGTTGTGAAATGTTGTTCGATCTCTTGTACATACATATCGATTTGTGGGCCAAGCATTAGAATTTCTACATCAATTTTTTCGCTCATGTCTTATGCTCCTGTTTTAATTTGAATCCGTTGAATTGGGCCAACAATCACTAAATAACTAAACATGGCCAACAGTGAATGTGCGGCAACAAAGTATAAAGCACCTGAAAAAGACCCTGTCGCATCGACAATATAACCAATCACAAGCGGAGTAATAATACCTGCGATATTGCCTAAACCGTTAAACACACCACCCGTTAAACCAATCGCTTCTTTCGGTGCGGTATCTGCAATGACTGCCCAGCCAATCGCAGCCAAACCTTTGCCAAAGAAAGCAAATGCCATCAGCATAATCACAACCCACTTGGCATCGACAAAATTACAAAACACCAGTGTGGTTGCAAAGAACATGCCCAAGGTAAATGGAATCTTACGGGCAACGGTATTAGAAAACCCTCTACGAATCAGAATATCCGAAACAATGCCACCCAACATACCGCCTGAAAATCCACAGATGGCTGGAATTGCAGCGACCATGCCCGCTTCCATGATCGACATGCCACGACCCTTGATCAGATAAATCGGGAACCACGTAATAAAGAAGTAACTGAGTGCGGTAATACAGTATTGTCCAATATATACCCCGACTAACATGCGATTGGTCAATAAAACCTTGAGAATTTCCCACTGCGAGGCTTTATCTTTAGACTGTTCTACGACAGGTTTTTTCTGATCTAAATCAATCAATGCCCCACCTGCACGCATATGTTCTAGCTCTGCGGCACTGACACGTTTATTTTTCAGTGGGTTTAGCTCAACAGCCGCCCAAATCATCACCAAAATAAAGCCGATTCCGCCCATGAAAAAATAGACGTAGTGCCAAGAATACTTGGTCACTAACCAACCCATGATCGGTGCGAAAATAATCGTGCCAAAATACTGCGCCGAGTTAAACGCTGAAGATGCCAAGCCACGCTCTTTGGTGGGGAACCATGTCGCAACCACACGGCTATTGGCAGGAAAGGCAGGTGACTCGACCAAACCTAACATGAAGCGGAAAAAGAAAAAGGTAAAAATCAGAGAAACAAAATGGAAAGTATTTCCAATTAAACCTTGGCAAAAGGTACACAGCGACCATAAAAATAAGCTGCCACCATAGACCAGTTTTGAACCGAAGCGGTCGAGAAACCAGCCACCAGGAACCTGACCTATCGCATACGCCCAGCCAAAGGCTGAAAAAATAAGCCCTAATTCTTTAGGGCTTAATCCAAACTCATGTGAAATGGTGGTTCCCGTAAGCGAAAGGGTGGAACGGTCTGCATAATTAATCACGGTGATGACAAAAATCATCAATAAAATCAGGTAACGAACCTTACTTGAACCTTGAGGCTTCGCCATTGTTATCGACATAATCATACTCCTTATGATTATTTGAGCAGCACTTCGCCTCACACAGGCAAGTGTGAAACAAAGTGCTTTTCTACAAAATTATGAGCGCACAAGGCACGGTTTTTTATTGTTAAATGTCCAGTTTGGAATGAGGAATTGCATCGCCTCGGCATCATTACGTGCCCCGAGACCTTTCTTGTTATAGAGTTCATGGGCTTTATAGAGATTATCCCAATCTAACTCCACACCGAGGCCTGCTTTGCTCGGCACTTGAATTTTACCATCACGAATTTCTAACGGCTCTTTGGTCAAATGATCAATGCCTTCTTGCCAAATCCAGTGCGTATCAATCGCTGTGACTTTGCCCACTGCTGCGGCTGCGACATGGGTAAACATCGCCAGTGAAATATCAAAATGGTTATTTGAATGTGAACCCCATGTCAAATTGTACATTTGGCAAAGTTGAGACACGCGAACCGAACCATCCATAGTCCAGAAATGTGGATCAGCCAAAGGAATATCAACCGATTGCAATTGAATGCTGTGTGACATCTCACGCCAGTCTGTGGCAATCATATTGGTTGCAGTTGGCAAACCTGTGGCACGTTTAAATTCGGCCATAATCTCACGGCTAGAAAACCCTTTTTCCGCACCACATGGGTCTTCTGCATACGCCAGCACACCTTTTAGATGTTTCGCCAGTGAAATCGCTTCATCGAGTTCCCAAGCTCCGTTCGGATCTAACGTCACACGCGCATCTGGAAAGCGACGAGCAATCGCGGTCACGGCTTCGGCTTCTTGTTCCCCGTGTAGTACACCACCTTTCAGTTTGAAATCTTTAAAGCCATAGCGTTCATAGCTGGCTTCAGCCAAGGCCTGAATTTTAGCAGGGGTCATTGCAGCTTCATGACGAACTTGATACCAGTCATGTTTAGCATGTTCAGCAGGTAGATAATCCAAATTGGTCTGACGACGATCCCCAATAAAGAACAGATATCCCAACACCTCGACTTCACTACGTTGCTGTCCTTCACCCAATAGGCTTGCCACATTAACATCCAAATGTTGACCAAGTAAGTCTAGCAGTGCTGCTTCATAAGCGGTGACGACATGAATCGTGGTACGTAAATCAAAAGTTTGTAGTCCTCGCCCTTCCTGATCTCGGTCAGAAAAACGTTGCTGAATATTTTTCAGAATATTTTTGTACTGCCCAATCGGCTGTCCAACGACCAAAGGGATTGCATCACGCATGGTACTGAGGATTTTTTCACCGCCTGGCACCTCACCCACGCCAATATTGCCCGCATTATCTTCAATCACAATAATATTACGGGTAAAATATGGGCCATGCGCACCACTCAGATTCAATAACATACTATCATGCCCTGCAACAGGGATCGCTTTAATAGATTTCACAATAGGCGTATCACGCATATACCACTCCTTAGTACACATTTCTGTCTTTGTTCTGCGATTAAACTTATAAGACATCATACAACATGTCAAGCCAATATTGAATTTTTACCTCTATTTTTAATTTTTACTTAAATTTTGCTTGTGCTTCACTTAATTTAAGCTATAAGATGTCATACATCATATAACAACCGTATGCTTATCCAAGATGGATGGAGAAGCATACCCGATCGACATGATGTCGCCTTAGATCTTAACCGCTAAGGGCTCAATGACAGAGTATTTATTATGGAAAATACACAGCAATCCTCGGGCAGTACCCTTGCTGCAACAAGCAGAAAAGTCAAAGTGGCAACCCATACCAAGACACGCTATTACATTTTAGCGATGATCTTTATTATCACCGCACTCAATTATGGAGATCGAGCCACACTGTCTATGGCAGCAGCGCCAATGTCTCAAGAACTGGGAATTAGCTCAATTACAATGGGTTATATTTTCTCTGCATTTGCTTGGGCTTATGTAATTGGTCAACTACCAGGTGGTTGGTTACTCGATAAGTTCGGGGCTAGGCGCGTTTACTTCTGGAGTATCTTCCTCTGGTCAATCTTCACCATCGCCATTGGTTTTGTTCATTTCCTTGGCGATACTGGTGTAGTGATTAGTGCCTTATTTCTCTTGCGCTTTTTAGTTGGCTTAGCCGAATCACCTGCTTTTCCTGGTAACAGTAGCGTGACCGCAGCATGGTTCCCAACCAAAGAACGTGGTACGGCTGCGGCAATTTTCAATGCATCGTCTTATTTTTCAACCGTGATTTTTGCTCCTCTCATGGGATGGTTAGTCGGCACTATGAGTTGGCAGTCAATCTTCTGGGTCATGGGAAGTTTAGGGATTATCTTGTCTTTGGTTTGGCTCAAGGTCATTTATAGTCCGAAGCAGCACCCAACAATAAACCCCGAAGAATTGGCTTACCTTGAAGCAGAAGGTGCCTTGACTGATATGGGCGAAAATATGGGAAATACTCAACGGAAAAAAACCACTTGGGCTGAAGTTAAACAGATTTTAAGCTCACGGATGATGCTTGGGATTTTCTTCGGACAATATTGTGTGAACTGTTTAACTTACTTCTTCTTGACATGGTTCCCTGTGTACCTTGTGAAAGAGCGCCACTTAAGTATTTTAAAAGCAGGGTTTGCTGCGGTTGCGCCTGCATTATGTGGATTCATCGGCGGTATTTTAGGAGGAATTATTTCGGATCGTCTGATTCGTATGGGTTATTCGCTCACTTTGGCACGTAAACTTCCGATTGTTCTTGGCTTCTTACTATCTACTTCAATTGTGGTGTGTAACTATGTTGACTCACAAACTGCAATTATCTTCTTTATGTCATTGTCGTTCTTTGGCAAAGGGGTCGGTTCTTTGGGATGGGCCGTCATGTCGGATGTCGCACCCAAACAAATGGTCGGTTTATCGGGTGGAATGATGAATGCTTTTGGCAATACTGCGGGTATTGTTACACCAATCGTCATTGGTTATATCTTGGCAACCACTAACTCGTTTAACCTAGCACTGGTTTATGTGGGCATCCATGCCATTGTTGCGATTATTTGCTATACCTTAATTGTTGGAAAAATTCAGCGTTTCGAATTGCGCAGCACAAGTCAATAATGTTTTATCTTTATTATGATAGACAGCCATCATTGCTATGGCTGTTTTTTCATTTTGACTCAAGCTATATGATGGTTAAATCGAAATAAAATGTTTAACTTTAAAAAAAATATTGCTTTAAATTGATGACCAAACTTTGATAAAGCTATCATCACAGTCTTGATCTTTTGAAACATCGATTGACTTTGATTTATATAAATTTAAGATAAAAACACAATATATTATTTTGGATGTGGCGAAATATGGCAAACCTTACGATTATAAATCGGTTGATCAGTATAAAAAAAAACCAACTGTGTCATGCCATGCTCACCTGTTTAATCACCAGTTTTGCAGTTGTTGGTCATGCTGAAAATCCAACCTATCCTGTCGGGAGCCCTGTATACAATTTATGGGCAAACTATTATCAAATTGAAAAAACTGATCCGCAACAGGCAGCAAAAATTCTAGAGCAACTTGCTGCACTCACACCAAATGATCTGAATCTTTGGAAAACCTCAACTTACCTGCAAATTCGCCTCAAACATAATGACCAAGCATTGGCTAGCCTTGATCGTGCATTAGTACTCAATCCAAATGATGAGCAACTTCTACTACAGAAAGCCTATTTACTTAACGCTGCACAAAGGAATAAAGAAGCTCTCCCAATCTTTCAACAGCTTAGCCACTCACAAGACCCTGCTACTGCTGCAAAAGCACAGGTTGCAGTCAAAAACCTAAGCCCTGCTGAAAATTCAGCCCCAGATTCACCCTATTTTGGAGATATTTATTTTTCACCCTCTTATGAGGGGCGTTATGACGATGTCATTTTTCCACTTAAAGTTCGTTATGGACGTAATTTTGGGGAAAATAATCGGGTACAGGTTTATAGTTTTTTAAATATTAACCGAGATACTCAATCAAAAGGTGGTGCACGACCTGAAATCATTGATCAAAATGCGTTGATTGTCGGCTTAGGCGCCAACTATCAACCATGGCTTAACCTGCCAATTCGTATTTACCTTGAAGCAGGCGGAAGTTATGACTTAGTTGATCTAAATCGAAAAAAATTCCGTGAAAGTGTCAATGGAGGAATCACTGCTTACCAAGAATGGTATGGTGACCAATTTAAACATGAAGCTCCTAGCAATCAAGCGGTGTGGTTCAATGAAGCCTATGGCAACATTGCAAGTTATTCGCGTGAAGACTATAACGTGATTTCTGACCTTCGATGGCGCTCAGGTTTAAACTATAAACATGAACAATCAGGAACTTGGCAAGCTTATCTCAAAGCTCATACAATGAATGATACTAACCATGAATACTACAATAACATCTTTGAGATTGGTCCAGGTCTAGCATGGCAACCGTTTCATTTACCAATAAAACTACGCGTCGAACAGATGTATGGTAAGTATGTGATTGGTACGCCGCCATCTGTCAAAAGTACATTTAATAATACACGGGTAGAACTCACTCTATTTAAGGATTTCTAAAATGACAGCACCAATTCAACTTTCAATTATCTTCGGGACGCGCCCTGAATTGATTAAACTTGCGCCTGTAATTTTATTGGGACAACAAGATCCACGTTTTCAGATTGAAGTCATTTTCACAGGGCAGCATGTTGAATTGGTGCGTGATGCAATTGATTTTTTTAAGATTAAAATCGATCAGCATTTAAAAATTATGCATCCTGGACAAAGCCTGAATCAGCTGCTAATTCATGCACTCACCCAACTTGAACATACATTTAATAATGGTCATCCTCGCGATGCCATTATGGTACAAGGAGATACTACAACCGTTTTGGCTGGAGCATTGGTTGCATTTCATATGAAATTACCTATTGCACATGTTGAAGCAGGTCTCCGTTCTTATGATTTGTTACATCCCTATCCTGAGGAAGGCAATCGTCAACTGGTTTCTCGCCTTGCTCGCTGGCATTTTGCACCTACTCAACTGTCAGCCAATAATCTGTTAAACGAAAAAATCCAGCCTGAAGATATCTTTATTACAGGCAATACGGTCGTTGATGCAGTCTATCTCGCAAAAGAATTTATACAAGCTTCAAATTTACAGCCTACACAACGCCTATCTGCATTGGGTATTGCACTCAATGCTGACGAAAAGCTCATTTTAATCACTGCACATCGTCGGGAAAATTTTGGTGAAGGGATTTTAAATATTTGCCGTGCAGTTAAACAACTATGTGAACGCTATCCTAATTTACATTTTGCATGGCCTGTACATCTGAATCCTGCAGTACATGATGTTGTGAGTGATGCATTTAAAGACATGCCTCAAGTCCATCTATTGCAACCTCTTGACTACCCAAACTTATTGGCTATATTGCAACATGCTCATTTAATTATGACAGACTCAGGTGGAATACAAGAAGAAAGTCCATCTTACCAAAAACCTGTTTTAATTTTACGAACAACCACTGAGCGCCCAGAAGTACTCGATGTGGGCGCAGGTGTTCTAGTTGGAACAGACACTGAGTTAATTGTTAGTGAAGCGACCCGACTGCTTGAAGATACAGCCTATTATGCCAAACGTGCTTATGTCAAAAATCCATTTGGAGATGGAACCGCAGCACAACAAATTTTAGATCGATTGGCATTAGATCTTCATCACTCATAAATTTTTCAACCAGCTATAAAGTTCATCAACTTTATAGCTTGGTATAATGTAAATGCATCCACAGATATAACCAATATACGCTAGCTCGATTCATATAATGTGGTCCATCAAAGATATAAACTCTCTGTCCTTCATAGGCTTTCAATTGCGCTACGATCTCCCATGGATAAGCCGCTCGAAATGCTCCATTATTTTTACGCCGAAAAGCTTCTAGAATAATCACAACACGATTTTGACCAAAACGTTGTATCAGACGCTGATATATTTGAGCAGCTTGCTGTGGTGAACGTGTCCCAACCCCCACACCATCTTGAAAAAATACCTTAGCATTTTGTGGTAACCAGTCAGCTAGCCACAAATCTAGATCATTTGCCTGTGGATCAGCGCTATAAATACTGATCCAAACGGGTCGGTTAAAGTCAGCAAGGATTAAGCCTAACTCATATACTCCACTCCATGATGGATCGGCTTCTACAGGAAAATAATAGTCGGAGGCTTTGACCTGATCTTGATATTTGATGACTTGCTGCGATTGCTCAACCAAAAGATTGAGATTCCCACGTGCATAAGGTTCCTGATAAGAACCTGCTAGTCCAAGAACAATATGTTTTGCCCATGCTTGACGCTGAATTTTTTGCCAATTGGGTAAGTCTGACCATGTTTCCAAGTTTGCAATAGGCATCCATGCCTTACCATCGACCACAGACCATTGCGTGACCAAAGTATTAATTCCCAATAAATCCCATGCACCATCCGCTGAACTTAGTTGATCGGGCTGCCAAAAAATACCTTCTAATTGAGCAGGAGCATGTGGTGTTTCTGGGCGAGCCATCGTTACAATGGGGCCAAAAATAACTGTACATACAATAGCTAAACTAAATAGACTAAAAATTAAAAGTTTCCACAATTTCATTCTTGATCAGACTTTTGAAATTTTTTGCGATTTCTGTACCACACCCATAAGATCAATACAAAAGCAGCAAATACCACACCAATTGCAATCATTAACATTAATGAATATTGACGAATCACAGGGAGAGGTTGGTTATCGACCACCATTTGTTTTAAGACAGAAATGTCACCTTGTTCAGAAACATACATACTGACCGTATTATCTGGTATCTGATCTTGAATGGTTGCCCAATATTGCATAAAGCGTTCAGCACCAACAGCACTGTCTGTAATGACCCAAAATTGATCATTTTTCATATTAACAAAAAAACCATGCTGCGCTGCTGCAGCATATAAAGTATCTGTATTGGCTTTAAGTTGTTGCTGATATTGTTGTTGGTCAACAATCACATTAATTTTGTTGGGATTGTTTGGGTTGTATTGGGTAATGTTGACTGCTACAGGTGCATCTGTAAGTAACATTTTTTTTGCAACTTGCCCAAGATAAATTGCTATACCAAGTGCATCAGGCTGATTAATGGCAATGGTTGGATTACTGACAAAACTGGAGGAAATCGCAACAACTCCATTTTTATATTGATGAGGAAAATCTAATTTAGATTTCGTTGCATCAATCCATAATGCACCTTTCGCATTAGGTAAACATTCAACACTATTAATCTGTGCATTTTCTAAACGTAAATTATAATGTGTGACACTTGGTGTATATTTCCCGATAAACTCAAACTGACGATCAATTGGTGTTGAATCTAGTTTGGCTAAACTCATAGTTCCTGCAAGGTTTTCGTTTAACCAAACTTGAATTACAGATCCCTGTAACATGCCACTTTGTGAACGTAAAGCCAATTGACCATGTAAAACATCTGTTGGCTGCCAAGTTGCGGGGAAATTTAAACTCACCGTTTTCGAGCTATCATCTAGTTGGATATCAGCAATACCTAAATCGGCTAAGTTTTCAAATTTTCGTAAAGTTGCCCATTTAGGAGCTTGTACCGAATGTTCGAAAGTTGCTGAAGAAACATTAAGTTGTTGTGCATATTCACGATTTAATAGTGCATTAATTGCATTATTAAGTTGCTGAGGTGAGTGATAAATAATCCGTAAAACAGGCTGTTGGTTTTCAGACGCAAGCTTAACTTGAGCAGCATTTAAAACAGCATCGCTATGCTGAATCTCAATAACAAAGTTAACAGGACGATGTTCTTCTGGTTTAGGAGGTTGCGTGACCCAGTAAATGGGTGTTGCAAAATTCCAGTTGTTTGCCAGTCTTGCAAGCATTGAAGCTTCTAAAATACTATTTTGATCAAATTTTAGCTGCGCAATAATCGGATGATCTTGGCGTAACTGTGGATTAAATAATGCATCAGGTAGCTGACTCAACCAGTAAGTTAAACGAATAGGCGTATAGTCGATTTGAATATTATTCAGATAAGTAAATTGCCTTGTGGGTTGTAAACAATAACTGTTGGCTTGCTGGTTATTTTTAAAGATCGATTCTTGTTGCACCAAGATATCTAAGCGGTGAAAACCTGATTTGCTGGCTGGAATTTTGAAACTCAGTTGACCTGTATCATCCAAACTTGATTTAAAAATTGGTTTATCATCATAATTTACGAAAATCGTCGCATGATTGTCTGTTTCAAAGCCAGCAGAAAACTGAATATCTTGCCACTCTGCTCCTTGCCCAACATAAAAATAATAAGGTACTGTAATAGTTTGGCGTTTAGAAGATAAATCATCAAACTGCCATGTGGTTGCTTGTACAAAGGATGTCATTGCTGAAGCAACAGCAAAGACTAAAGCGAAAGAGTGATATTTAAAATGTTTAATTTTCATTATTTTTTCTCTTTACGTCGTTCAGTTTTATACCAGTTAATTCCATTACCTTTTAATTTATTTTGCAGCATGTCCCAAGCTGCTTTAAATACAATCACAAGGAATACTTGAGAATAACTAAAATACGCAATAAATGCATAGAAATAAAAAGAGCGGGGAGCTTTTTCTAAAGCTAGAGTAAACCAAATCTGAGCCAAGTACAGCACAAATGACATAATAAACAATGCAGTAAAAGGCCCAGGAACCGTTGTGCCATCTAAACCCAATAACCCGATAATTAACGTTAAATGACTTAGAAACAGTGCTGGAACAAACATGATATAACACATCACATTATTACCAATCTCAACACCTATCGGAAAAGGATGACGAATTGAAATGGGTAAATACTTGCGAGTGACATAAAAATTCCCTTGAGTCCAGCGCGAGCGTTGTTTAACAAAAATATCAAGCGTTGATGGATCTTGCTGCCAGCCAATCGCATAGGGAACCCATTTAATACGCTTTTGCCCTAAAAAAACTCGAAAGCTCATTTCAGTGTCATCAACTAATGATTTTTCATCAAAACCACCTAAAATATCTAAGGCATCTCGCCAGATTACATAATTGGTTCCCATCAGGGTCGATAGCCGAAAACGATGCCAGCGTCCTCCTTGAAAAATCCATTGAAAATAAATAAATTCAATCGCAATAAATGTACTTAATGCACTATCTTTCCAATTACGCGTTCGCACCTTGCCATTTACTGCAATTAAAGATTGATCCGCCATCAAAGTCTGAGCCAATAAACGCACACAATCGGGTTCAGGTGTACTATCGGCATCATAGACAATAATCATTTCACCATTGGCATGCTTTAAACCATTATTTAATGTTCTAGATTTCCCTTTTCCGCCTTGCCCTTTCGGAACATTAATAATTCGAATTACAGGATATTCGGCAGCTACCTTTTCAGAAATAGCCAAAGTATTGTCTTTTGAGCCATCATTAATTAATAACACCTCATAACTTTCTGCAGGATAATCTTGTTGTGCCAAAGAACGTAATGTATCTTCAATGACAACTTCTTCATTATAGGCAGGGATCAAAACACTCAACATCGGCCAATGTTCAGGAATCGGTAAAGCTTCTTTTTCTTTTTTTGATTGAATCGAATATTGCCAAGCTGCAAAACTTAACCACGCCCAGTATGCCTGTGGAATCCAAATTCCAATAAACCCTGTCAGGAAGCAAATATCAATGGGAGTCATGGCGTTTCACCCATCGGACAATGATTGTTGAGACTAAAAGCACAATTAATAATAAACCTAAAATTAAAGATAGCCATGAAGCTGAAGTTCCAAATAAACCTAAAACTTCTGGAAATTCTGTAGAAAGCATCAAATGCAAAGGTACAATGCTTAAACTCGCGGCAAGCAATAGATGACCAACAACATTGGTTTCTAATGTATTAGATGTACTATTAAAATCTATACCATGAAAACTCCAAGAAATTCCAAATTTAGGATAACGGATATTTTTTAACACAATATCTTTTGGTGGATTAACAATAATATTCATCCCGATATTTTGTCCAGTATAGGCACGAGCATTATAAAAATAATGCTGCCCAACCTGAATTTCTCGTGAAGGTAATGGTAATTGATTTTTCTGTGATTCAATCACATATAAGCCCTGAGGAAGTGAAAGTAACATAGGCGTCCATCCCGATGTACTATAAACACCCATTGGACGAATTCCAATTGCACTGGCAATAACTGCCTGACTTGAGAACGTTGTAGGGCGTGCTGTAGAAAACTCGAATAATGGAATTGCTCCCTGATCAACCGCCTGTTTAATTTTCCAGTACATCATTAAACTAAACCCCGAATAAGGAACGACAACTCCAGGGCGAATCTTTTGGCGAATAATACGTTTGAAACTTGCAGAATTAAGTTGATCAATCGTAAAAACTGGCCACCAATAGCTTTCCGCAGGGAAAAACATACCCACTTGTTCAGGTTGTAAATCTGTTTTCAATACAGATGATGCTACTTGTGTTACAGGGCATTGATAATATTGTTGATAAAATTGACGTAAGGCAACATCGGGAATCTGATCCACATTGAGCAGCAAACTACACACCTGAATCATATAGCTCATCTATTTTCTCCCGTATCATTGTTTAATGATTCGAAAGTGAAGTACTTTTCCTCAACTTGTAATTTCAAATTTGGAATTTGATAAAGCTGCTCTAAAATTTGTGGCGTCGCATTTTGTTCAGCTACATGAATAATAATAATTTTAATTAAGGACATGCGTGCATCTGTGAAATACAAAACACTACTCTCATGCTCCTGATGTAATATCTCGATAATCTGATTTTGGACAGCTTTCCACTCGTCAACATTGAGCATGTCACGCAGTAATTGGTGATTTCCAATTTTAATATACAGTGTTTCATATGCGTCTATCTTTTGATATTTTAGAAGTTTATGAATTTGCTGTTCGGTAGATTTAAATGTCCCTATCGGCAAAACATTATTAGAAAGATAAAGACGATAACTGTCGAGTAGTTTATCAGTTTTATTACTACTACTTAAAATATCTCGGAACGCACTTAAAAATAAAGGAGCAAAGGGTAAAATAAAAAGTAACAGTAATTGCCGACCAATATTAAAAATAAAGTTATTAAAATCAAATAGGAAATAAATAATTACTAAGACAAAAGATAAAATTCCAATAATAAAAGCAACACTGAAGCGCAGAAATGCGCCCAGTAATACCATTAAAATAATTAGTACCCAACTTCCTCGAAATCCTGTACTTAACCATTCATAGGAAATTAATCCTAAGTAGATCACAGTCATAATAGGTAAGAAGATGATAGATTGGTTTGTTCTTTTTATCCAATTCATAGTCGTGAGGTATCATCATATTAAGTTCAGAGTATTATAGTTTATGATAAAAATCTATTTTTTAGTTTAATTTACTCGCCATTCAGTGAAGTCATCGAGCATTAAAAATCATGAATACTAGCAGGCCTCTCTTTGTAACAGTGGCTTGCTCACTGCTCCAGAAATTTCAGCATTTGAACAACATAGTGAGCAGCTATTTTTGAACAGAATATTGATGCGCTGCATTTGACTATGCCAGATAGCTTTTAGATATGCCTATGCTGACTTTACAAGATGAGTTTTGTCAGAAAAAGTGCCAAACAGCATGGCTAACTTCATTCTGTGCAAATGATGATCAGCGGGTGTTACAAGTGGTTTATGCAAACATCCGTATATGCTCACCTTAATCATGGATAAATTGTTCTAAGCGAATCATTGCATAAAAAAATTGCCTCAGATTGAGGCAATTTTCATATTTGGAACATCTTAGAGTTCATTTTTTACTGTCGCCATTTCAGCATTACTGGCTGATTTTTTACTGCGACCAACCACAAATCCGCCAACGAACAGTACCAATGTCACCATAAGCAATCCGAACAGCACGTACATAATGCTCCAAAGAACCGTCACAACACCTTGATCATGATCACCTGTTGGCAGCATTAAGCCCAAAACTGCCATGATCAAGATAATCACCGTCGAACTAAACAAAGTAATGTTGACTTCAAAGGCAAACCAACGACCCAAAACAGGTGGGCGCCATGGCAAAACACCATTGTCATCATAAGTTGCACCGCCATATAAATTGCGCGCAAATACCGCAACAAAGAAACCGCCATAAGCAACTGCGGACATAATTGCAGCGACCCATAAGTGTTGCGGAAAGTCTGCAAACCAGATCATCCAGAGCGCCAACAATGCAAATCCGACAAAACTGTACACCTGCCAAACCACATGGAAACGTGCATGTGGTACCCAAAGTGGATTGGTCATGTGGGTCGAGTTACTGTCAAAAATCAGCGGAATCAGGCTATAACCCAAACTGGTGATGGTCAGTAAAATTTGTATAATTAAAATATTCATCCTTGTGCTCCATGCATTTATTTCTTTGTTTTATGGTGTAGTAATTGCGGGGAATTTAAGCCAATAGATCCAAGGCAACATCCACAATCATGTCTTCTTGACCACCCACCATGCGGCGTTTTCCGAGTTCAACCAAAATATCGACTGTTTTTAAGTCATAACGACTTGCTGCACGTTCTGCGTGACGTAAGAAACTCGAGTAAACACCTGCGTAGCCAAGCGCTAATGTTTCCCGATCGACTCGTACAGGTCGGTCTTGCAATGGGCGCACCAGATCATCCGCAGCATCCATCAGGGCATATAAATCTGTGCCATGTTGCCAACCAAGTTTGTCTGCTGCCGCAATGAAAACCTCCAAAGGTGCATTGCCTGCGCCTGCGCCCATTCCTGCCAGACTGGCATCAATTCGGTCACAGCCTTCTTCAACAGCAACTATCGAATTGGCAACGCCTAAACTCAGATTGTGATGGGCATGAATGCCTGTTTGGGTTTCAGGATTCAGGACATCTTTGACGGCTCGGAAACGGTCACGAATATCCTGCATGTTCATCGCCCCGCCAGAGTCCACCACATAAATGCAGCTTGCTCCGTAGCTTTCCATCAGTTTGGCTTGCTGTGCCAGACCTTGCGGGGTTTGCATATGACTCATCATCAGGAAACCAACACTGTCCATGCCGAGGTTTCTTGCATATTCAATATGCTGTTTGGAAACATCAGCTTCGGTACAGTGCGTTGCCACTCGAACCACACGCGCACCCGCCTGATAGGCATTTTTAAGATCGTGAATGGTGCCAATTCCGGGAATCAGTAATGTGGCAATTTGAGCATGCTGCACAACATCTGCGGCAGCTTCAATCCATTCCAAATCAGTATGTGCAGCAAAACCATAGTTAAAACTTGAACCTTGCAAGCCATCGCCATGGGCAATCTCGATTGAATCAACACGTGCCATATCCAATGCCTGAGCAATCGCCTGCACCTGATCTAAACTGTATTGATGGCGAATCGCATGCATGCCATCCCGCAAGGTCACATCCGAGATATATAGTTTTTTATTTTGAACATCCATGATTGAACTCCTGTTAACCCAGTACCGCCTGTGGTTGCTGTGCCAAAGCCATACGTTCGGCCGTTGCCAGTGCCGCTGAGGTCATAATGTCGAGGTTGCCTGCATAGGCAGGTAAATAATGTGCTGCACCTTCAACTTCTAAAAAGATGGCGGTCTTCAAACCACTGAATGTGCCATAACCTGCAATATGTAAGGGTGCATCTTCAGGAATCACTTCAAACTGAATCTGCTGTTTTAAGCGGTAACCTTTCACATAATTCTGAACTGCAGCCACCATCTTCTGAATACTGTCAGCAATCTCTTGCTGATCGGCCAATTCACTCAGGACATACACCGTGTCACGCATCATGAGCGGTGGTTCAGCAGGGTTCATGATAATAATGGCACGCCCCTTACCTGCCCCTCCGACTACTTCCAATGCCTGACTGGTGGTTTCAGTAAATTCATCAATATTGGCACGTGTCCCAGGCCCTGCCGATTTACTGGCAATTGATGCGATGATTTCAGCATAGTGAACTTTGGCAATTTTTGAGACAGCCGCCACCATCGGAATCGTAGCCTGTCCACCACAAGTCACCATGTTGACATTGTGAGTATTTAAATGTTCATCCAAATTAACCACAGGAACACAGTAGGGGCCGAGTGCGGCTGGGGTTAGGTCAATCAATCGAATATCTGGCTTATGCTGACGCAGCAAGGCTTCATTGTGAATATGGGCATTGGCACTGGTCGCATCAAAAACATATTCGATCTCTTGAAATTCAGGTGAATTAATTAAGCCTTGTACACCCTCATGGGTGGTTGCAACACCCATGCGTTGTGCACGCGCCAAACCATCTGAATCAGGGTCAATTCCGACCATCACCGCCATTTCTAATTGCTGTGAATAGCGCAAAATTTTAATCATTAAATCTGTGCCAATATTCCCTGATCCAATAATGGCAACTTTTGCTTTCTTCGCCATATCTGCTCCTTAATTTTTATTCTGTCACGTAAAATCCAGCACTACCCAGTTGTTGCATTTCAACTGAGACATATTGATTTGGGTAAATCCATTCTGCTGCGGTTGCACCACCCGCCATCACAATCCAGCCTGCTTGTAAGGGTTCGCCTGCTGCGGCTGCCAGTCGTGCCGCCGCCACCAAAGAACGTAAAGGATGTCCCAGTAATGCTGCGGTAGAACCGACATGTTTGACATGACCATCGATATTTAAAGTCAAACCCAAGTTACTAAAATCAGTTTTTGCACTTGCCCAAGAGCCAATCACAAAACCACTTGAGGATGCATTGTCAGCAATCACCTCAGGCAAACTGAATTTGAAATTTTCATAACGTGAATCAATAATTTCTAAAGCAGGTGCAATGGCTTCCACTGAAGCGAGTGCTTGTGCAGCCGTGACATTACCGATTAAAGGTTTCTTTAAAATAAATGCCAACTCAGGTTCACAGCGCGGATGTACATAATTTTTAAAGGAAATACTGGTACCTTCTTCAATCTGCATGGCATCGGTTAGACGCCCCCAAATGACATCGGACAAGCCCATTTGCTGCATTTTGGCACGGCTGGTAAACCCCATTTTGACGCCAACACGCTGTTCGCCCCGTCCTAAACGCTGAGCAATTGATGCCATTTGGATTTCATAAGCTTCTTCTAAACTGAGTTCGCCTTTCGGGTCAAATTGTGCAACTTCTGTGGCATGGCGTGCAGCTTGGTCAAGTAAGCTGGCAAAATTATGGATACTGTTCATGCAGAGACTCCTGAAAAAACGGCACGGACACTGCCTAAACCCTGAATACGTGCTTCAATCACATCACCTGCCTGTACACTAACCATGGCACCTAAAGCACCTGATAAAATGACTTCGCCTGCACGAAGTGGTGTACCAACACTGACCATAGTTCGAGCCAACCACTGCACTGCATTTAAAGGATGTCCCAAGCATGCAGCACCCGCACCTGTGGAAACTGGTTCACCACGACGGGTCATCACCATGCCACATAAACGTAAGTCGAGTTCCGACAAAGCCCGCGGGGTTGTTCCCAACACAAAGGCGCTCGATGATGCATTGTCAGCAATGGTATCGGTAATTTTGATGTCCCAATTCTGAATACGGCTTCCCACAATTTCCAAGGCAGGTAAGGCATAGTCAATTGCCTGCATAACATCGAGTAAACTCGGATTCGGCATATCCAAATCCTGTTTCAATACAAAGGCAATCTCGGCTTCAACCTTGGGCTGAGCCAAAATATCGGTTGGAATTGGATCAGAATCTCCATAACTCATATGGTCAAACAAAATTCCAAAATCAGGCTGGTCAACGCCCAATTGCTGCTGCACAATCACAGAAGTTAAACCGATTTTGCATCCCACTCGACGTGCGCCTTGAGCCAGCTGACGTTCAGTGTTAATCGCTTGAATTTGATATGCTTCATCTAAACTTAAATCGGCCCATTGTCGATGCAGAGGTTCAATCGCATTGCCTGTCTGCTCAGCCTGATACAAAGCATCGGCAGCCGCTTGTAGACGTGCAGTACTCATGCTTCGGCTCCTTCTGCTTCTGTAACCACGGCTTTAACCTGCATTTCATCTTTGGTTTTTCCACCGACAGCCCAATGTGCAGCAGGTGTACTGGTCGCATAGACACGAATGGACTCTAAAGGTGCATCTAAAGTTTCAGCGACCGTTTGCGCCACGGCTTTGACGCAGGCTTTGACTTTGGCACTATCTCGGCCTTCGACCAGTGAAATATGAACAATTGGCATAAGGTATCCCTCTCAAATTGCGACTGTTCCATATCAAAATCGGACATTATTCTGAATATTGTCGAATCGCTGTTCTTGTTATAGTCAAGAATGCGCTGAACCTGAATTGACATCCAATGCTTTTTTAGCCAGTATTTGATACTAAAAAAGTATTGGTTTTGATTTTTAAATTCACCTAATTTACGATTTAATTGATTTTTTTATTTTTATATTAATCATAATTAACTGTTTTTATTGATATATTAAAATCATTAGAATGCGAAAGTTATCATACTTAAATTAATCTACAAGATTCATATCATCATTTTTTAAGTATTAATTTCAAGGAAGAAAGCATATGGACTTAAAACAGATGCGTTACTTTATAGCGCTGGCGGAAGAGCAAAATTTTGGGCGTGCAGCCGAGCGTTTGCATATTACTCAGCCACCCTTAACCCGCAATATTCAAGCTTTAGAACAGGAACTCAATGCTGAACTGTTTTTACGTAATAGCAAAGGTGCAGTGCTCACACCCGCAGGAGAGCTATTTTTAATCAAAGCACGGCATATTTTATCGCTTGCTCAAGATGCCAGTGAGCAAGTCCGTTTAGCGAGTCAGGGTTTTATTGGACAGCTTGATGTCGGCATTTTTAGTTCAGGCATTCTGAATATTATTCCGCAGTTGCTTGGGGCATTTCACGTACAGCGCCCTGAAGTCAAAATTCATTTGCACTCTATGGGGAAAGCCGAACAAATCGCCGCACTTCGCGACCAGCGGATTTTAATTGGATTTAATCGCTTAGTGCCCAAAGAACCTGATATTGCTGTGGAATGGGTACGTCGTGAACCGTATATCGTGGCGTTGTATGAAGGACATCCTCTTTGTGAAAAAGAGGTGATTACTTTGGCGGATCTCGACAATCAACCAATGATTATGTACCCAAATGCGCCAATGCACGGCATGATGCAAGTGATTAGTCAGGCCTTTCAACAAGAAGGTGTCAAATTACGTATAGAACAAGCAGTTGATGATGTCATGACCTCAATGGCACTCGTGGCTAGCCGTTTTGGTTTATGTATTACCACTGAGTCAGCATCCAATTTACGTTTACCAGGTATTGTCTATCGGCCATTACGATCACTAGAATTACAAGACATTGAACTCAGTTGTTTGTACTTAAAAGATCACGACTCAATCATTTTAACTGCTTTTCTGAATTTAATCCGTGAGATGCGCCGCAGTTTTTAGACTCAGAATCCGCATAAATATGAATAAAATAGAATATAAAAACCCTTCAAATCAGATACCTAACTTGAAGGGCAAAAAATAGAAATTTTTAACTAGGCTTAGAAAGAATATTTAAATCCAACTTTTACACCATAGTTACGATAGTCATTACTACCAAGCTGAGAGGTTGCATTGAGCCATACGCCTGCATTTGGGCTAATCTGACCATTTACACCCAGTTTAAACTCAGCAATATTTTTTGAGCCATCTTGCTCAACTTGACCATCATCCATACTAATTGCGTAAGGGTGACTATTATGCAACCAATTCATTTCTACAAATGGTTGCAATGTTGCAGCCTGAGCAGTAGAAGAATTTGCCATATAAGCTTTTAAACCGATACTTGACTGCAAGTTATTGGCATTTCCTACAACTTTTGTTCCATTCGTTTCAGTATGCTCATCAGCATCAATTCCTGACCAGATTAACTGTGCTTTTGGCTGAATAAAATACGCATAGGCTAGGTTAGAGGCAACTTTAAAGGCATATCCTGTTTCTAATGAAGCTGACATGCCTGAAAGATTATATTTTTCTTCGACCAGACTTGTACCATTTACACGTGCATTCAAACTATTCCACAATGCCCAGCCATCAACATAAAAATTTGACTGATTGGCTTGATCTCCAGACAGTGTTGCATAAACACCAATATTATAGCCATCTACAGTTCCTGTAGATTGATAACCACTTATAGATGAATGACTATCACTGGTTGCTTTACCATAACCTGTCATTAAACCTGCTGCAAAATGTTGATCTTGACTGTTGTCCAACTGGACTAGATCAACACCCAACTGAACTGTAGATTGGTTTGTTTGAGTTGAAATTTGCCCTGTTGTATCTTTAAATTTGGTACGGTCTGTAGTGCCTTTGATCCACACTGTTTGCGAATTTGTTTTGCTGGCGGCAAAACGATCTTGTAGATTGATCTCAAATAATGTATTTGCAGCAGCTAGATTTGCTAAATAAGATCCAGCCTCAGGGCGTAATGTTTGTGTTGCAGATGTATTTTTACTGCTGAGATACCAACTTTCAGTATCCGTACCACTTGTATTTCCTTGAACTAATGAATATTCATAAGCACCAGCAACAATACGGCCATTTTGAACAAAAGCATTGGCGGTTGATGTACCATCAACTTCAATCACTTCCAGACCTTCAACCGTTTGTGATCCCGAACCACCCAAATTTGTCACGGTCACGTAGGTTGTACCTGACGCATCACCTGTAATCACTAATTTATCAGTTAGTGAAGCATCATCACCTAATACGCTATCAAGTAATAAACTACCATTATTACCAACATAGTTTCCATTAACTGTGAATGTATCTCCAGCAACAGCATTACTTGTTAAATCAATTGTTCCTGCATTTGTAAATGTACCTCCAGCTCCAACAGTTACGTTACTTGTTGTTGTATCAGCGAGAGTAATTGTACCGTTGTTTGTAAAATCTCCTGAAGCATACCAACTATTACCATCAGATAAGGCTAAGGTACTTCCAGAAGCAATATTGATCGTGCCTACATTGGCATTACCATCTGTAGTAAAAATTGTCGCATCGCTCGCTGAACCAACATTGATCACTGAATTCCCAGAGCTATCCCCTGAGATATCACCATGCACTTCAGGTTGTGTGGTGATTGCTGTTGTACTTGAAAGCAAATTGAGGGTTGCAGCTCCCAAAACCACATTGCCATTTAGCACACCATAGTTATCAATTGATGAACTGACTGTTCCAGCATTGTAAATTGCATAACTTGAACCCGTGATCGTACCACTATTGATCAAAGAGCCTAGCAAACCAGCATTGTAAACACCTGTACTACTTGATGAAATTGTTCCTGTATTATTAATGCCATCTACAAGGCTTCCAGTATTGTAAATACCATATGAATTCCCTGAAATAATTCCATTATTAAGAATTGCACCATTTACAGTACTGGCACTAACTAAAACACCAGTAGTACCACCATAAATTTCACCATTGTTGATAATATCGCCATTTACTGTTGTGCTTGCATCACTGATATAAATTCCAGCAATATCACCACTCATATAGCCTGTTGTATCATTGAGGATATCACCATTAATTGTTGATGCTTTTTGTATACGCAAAGCTGCTTCATCACCCCATGCATCACTCGTGCTGACAACACTTCCTGAGTTATAGATTGCTGCGCCATTTACCGTCGTACCTGCACTGACAGTTGAGCCGTTGAAAACTTCAATACCATGTCCAGCTGCATTGATTGTGCCTGTGTTGACAATACCATCACTCACAGAACCACCATTTTCAACACGAATACCACGTCCATCATTGGTCACAAGTGTTCCATCGTTGGTCACGGAAGTTGCACTTGTTCCAGTCACTAAAATAGGTGAGCCTGTTGTGATATTAATTGAACCTGCATTCGTGACGGTGACACTTGACCCACTACTCACGCTACATGATGCTGTCATTGCTGAACTAATTGTTGTGGGACAACTTGCTGCATTTGTATGCAAAGAAATCGTAGAGAATGTACAACCAAGCAAAGCTGATCCCAAGACCGCAGAAATCTTAGAATCACCTAAAATGCTGCGTTGATCTTTTTTCACTTGGGTGTTACTAGCACCTGAACCATTTTTTCCTAATTCAGAACATACCTGAAAGCAACATTTTGCTGCACACCAAACGATATTGTAGACTTTATTCACGCAGACCCCTTTATGCATAATGTATGCAGAAATGATATTTATTTGTAACTGCGCGATATTAGTATTTAATTGAATAATGTCAACTAGTTAACGTTTTTTTAAAGTTATGTGATATATTTTGAAACAATATATTATTCAACATATTATTAAAATAAAATACAACTTTTGCGGATTCATTCCCCATACCTGATTACATACGAATGCAGTTACGCCCTTCATTTTTGGCACGATACAGGTTTTCATCAGCTATTTTAAAAACAGTTTCTACATCTTTCGAGCTGGATGGCCAGTAAGCAATGCCTATTGACACTGTAACAGTACCTATCATCTCCATTGACTGATTGGCGAGTTTCTTTCTTAAATTTTCTGCCAATGAATAAGCAAGATCCACATCAAAAATTGGTGAAAGTACGACAAATTCTTCCCCCCCAATTCGGCAACAAACATCATCACTACGGAAACTGGCTTTAATATGAGCAGCCAATTCTTTCAATACAACGTCACCTTTATCATGCCCAAAGCTATCATTAATGCGTTTAAAATGATCAATATCAATAAAAATTACGGAAAATTCTGTATTAGTTTTTACCAGCTCTTTAATAAAAAAATCCATACCACGACGATTATATAAACCAGTTAATGGGTCAGTATTAACATGATGATTAAGCTCAGAAATAGTTTCTTTAAAATACTGTGAGCTTAATAATAAAGACATTTTAAACTTGAGTACTTCAACAAACCACGGCTCTACTTTCTGAATTTTTTCATCTATTTCAGGATGATTTAAATTACTTGCCATTTTGGCTAAATCTGAAAGTGGGTTAGAAATCAAATAAGAAATACGCCAGATAAAAAAGAAAATTAAAAGATAGAATATTAGCATTGCAAATAAAATTTTATAAATAATTTGATTAGCCTGATCGAGTAATTCATGTGTTGGCTGCTGTGAAACCACAATCCAATTGGTAACAGGAATTCTGGAAAATCCAGCTAAATTATCAATACCAAGGCTATTCACCAAGCGGATTTGACCCTGTTTATTTTGAGTCATTACATCAAGACCCGTATTATTTTTTACAATATTACCAATGCGTTTTGCATCAGGATGAAAAATAATTCGTCTTGAACTGTCCATGACATACATATAATTTTTTTTGTAACCATATTGACTTGCAAGCATCTGGCTCAAAATATTGTCTTGTTTTAAGTAAATTGTTGCCCCAACAAATCCAAGATATTGATGTTTTTGGTTAAAAATAGGCTGTGAGATAAATACAACTAAGTTTTTAGTGACAGAATAATATGGTGGTGTAATCACAGCTGATTTTTTCGCTAATGATAATTTAACACCTAATGTTTGATTCACTACACGAGTATCAAGATTTAAACTATATGGTGAATAACTCACAAAATTTCCTGACTCATTTCCAATAATCACACTATTGAAATAATTAGATTGATATTTTAATCGATCAACTTCCGCTTGACGTTTTTTTGAATCTTGAAAATTTTCTGATAATATTTTTGCACTATAAGCCAATTCACGTTGCATAATCATAAAATGACTATTAGTTCCATTGGCAATTTTTGAAGCATATTCTAAATTCACTGATAAGGAGTTTTGAATCAGCTCTTTCTTTTGAACATAATAACTGACTAAAATTGAAACTAAAAATAAACTAAACACACTAAATGCTGCTAAACATAAAATGAGTTTTCTGAGATCAAGGTTCAGAGAGTAAATCGTTTTTCTTAGCCACATTCTTAATCTAATAATATTCATCTTTAAAAAATTATTATAAAGCTAAAAAATAATGAGAATCAAAATAATCTAATCTCGTAGTTTTCATATTTTAGATATAATGAGAAATTAGTCACAAATTTAATGTAAATTTATTTTAAGACAAGTATAAAGATCATTTCATAAGTTAGTTTTTACTCAAGACTCTATTGTAAATTCTAGCAATTCATTAAACCTCGATCTCAAATAATGTCCAGCAAGAATCTTAAAAGTTTTGAGATTGCCAAATATACACTCAATTTCAATTCTTCTTTTATTGATTTTTCAGTTGTAATTTTTAAATTCAGGATGCAATTTACAGCACCTTTTGGCTTTTAACGGTAATAAAATATTCAGAGACACAGCCACAATACCCTGAGAACCCTTATCTACAAGGATAAAAGCACGAGCAGAAATTTTGTTTAAATAACGTTTAAATAGTTTGAAATCATACAATTGATTTCATACTGCTAAGATGTATGAATCTTATTGACTGAGGCTTTGGAAGCTTCTCTCAGCTAATAATTTGATGCAATACGTCTGATTTCTATCAAATTGCAGTGATGAGAACATAAGCATTAACTGTTAGGAGTCATTCATTTCACCCTAGCGATCTGGTCTTGGTATCTTTCCGAAGTTCAGCATTTTTTGGTGAGAATCACCACATATACTTGTTGGTCTGCAATAATCTGACAATATTTTTGGTATCATAAACAATAAAATTACATAACTTACGCAAGTTATGAAAAAAGCAAGCTTGTCAGGAATTCGTCCACATATGGCCGCCCAATTGAATACTTTAGCATCACATTAGCCGTCTAAACACCATATCAAGGCAATTACTTTCATAAGTGATAAAGTTATTTAACTTATGTAAGTTATGAAAAAATTAAGCTTGTCAGGAATTCGTCCACATATGGCCGCCCAATTCAATACTTTAGCATTACATTAGCCGTCTAAACACCATATCAAGGCAATTACTTTCATAAGTAATGAAGTTATTTAACTTATGTAAGTTGTGAAAAAATTAAGCTTGTCAGGAATTCGTCCACATATTTTCTTTCAATTGAATACTTTAGCATCACATTAGCCGTCTAAACACCATATCAAGACAATTAATTTCATAAGTAATGAAGTTATTTAACTTATGTAAGTTATGAGAAATTTAAGTTTGTCAGGAATCCGTCCACATATTGCCCTCAAGCTGAATGTTTTATTGTCATATCTGCCGTCCAGTAATCATTGAAAGGGAATTACTTTTACAAGTGATGAAGTTACTTAACTTACGTAAGTTATGAGAATTATCAAGCCGTCAGGAATCTGTCCACATATGGCCGTCAAGCTGAATGCTTTATTGCTATATCAGCCGTCCAGTAATTATTGAAAGGCGATTACTTTCATAAGTAATAAAGTTACTTAACTTATGTGAGTTATGAGAAATAAATCATTTAAATTTTTCTTTGAAACCAACTTCTAATAAATACTGATAATATTTTTTTACATTTTGCTGCTCCTGAAGCTCGCAAGCTATTCTTTCACGAAAGTCATCTATTGACTCACCAACATTCGCATACTTCGCTCCAAATTTTGGGTATAAGGTTAAGTCACATAGTTTATTTGCAAAAAAAATACTCTGCTTTGGAGTCAGTAAGTAACTTGGCTCTAGCACAATTTCATTTAAGTTTAAATTTAGATCGACTTTAAAATCAAATGAGAATTCTATATGTGTAATTGTTCGTCCTTCTTTTCTTTGAACATAATTCACATCAATATCTGTAAATTTATTAATTTGGTCTATTGCAACTGTAAGCACACGCTTCTTAAAGTCTCCCATTACCTTATATTCATTTTCGAGTAGACCTAGCTTTTCTCTTAACTGAAGAATACTAATATATAATTTTCCTTTTCCTTTCCATCTAATCAATAATTCATATAGGCGTATAGCATAGACACTTGATAGTTGCGAAATTTGTTTTAATTCATAGCGCGTGAATTTTTCTTCGAGCTTGACAAATAATTGTAAAATATCTTGTGTAAATACAAGCTGAGCGCAAGCAGCTTCTTTGACATACCCAACTTTAGAGACCCAACGGCTTTTATAAATCGCTGGTTTCCCTGTTAGAGGGTCTATAGCTTTATAGGTAAGCCTACGCTCAAATAGATTGTCACATGCGGTCTGTAGGGCCTCATACGCTGATTGGCGACCTAAATTGAAGTGCTTCATATATTCAGAAGCATGAATTGTCAAAACAGTATCTGAGCTAAGATCCTTTTCAATATCCCTTGCCGCAATAATTGCAATTAGAATTAAGCGTTGTTCAGATAAGTTTAAAGAGTACGACGCTTCAATTAAATTATTATCTTTATAAATTACATTTGCCATATCATGACTCATAATGAAAACACTATTTGTGGACAATACCAACTAATGTCCATAAATGGAAGCTTTTCTATGTCAGGAATCTGTCCATATATGTCAGGAATCTGTCCATATAATGACAGGAATTTGTCACTTTGAATCACGGAATTTGTCCATATAATGACAGGAATTTGTCCATATAATGACAGGAATTTGTCCATATATATTCTCTGAAAGCTATATCTTGTAAGCTTTACAGCGGATCTATAAATATAAAAATAAATAAAATATAAATTTAAAAAAGAGATTTGCTTGTGGATAACTTAATAAAAAAACTTATTTTCCTATTTATAGTTGATTGAATTGATAAAAACTTATACATTACTAGCAATAAAATTACGTAACTTACATAACTTATGATTGTTTTAGTTGGTGGTGAAAAAGGTGGAGCTGGAAAAAGCTGTCTTGCCCAAAACTTGAGCGTTTATTTGCAAAGAAAAAATAGAGATGTGCTTTTATTAGATGCAGATCCTCAAGGAACAACGACAGACTGGATCAAAGAGCGAGATGACAATGAAGAATTGAAAAATATTCCATCGGTTCAAGCATCAGGAAATATTCGTCTTGTTTTAAAAGATTTAGCAAAAAGATACCAAGACATTGTGATTGATGCTGGTGGACAGGATTCTGAAGCATTACGTTCAGCAATGACAATAGCAACACATATGCTACTTCCATTTAGACCAAAACGTAGAGATTTAAAGACATTAGATCATATGGAACAAGTGTTAAAATTAGCAAAGGCAGTAAATCCTGATTTAAATGCACGGGCTATTATTACTCAATGTCCAACTTTACCATCACAGGTTCAACGTATTTTAGATGCAAAGGACGCATGTTTATCTTTTGGCATAAAAGCATTAGATCAAATAACCACAAATCGAAATGTTTATGATGATGCTGATGAAAATGGTCTTTCAGTATTTGAAGTAACAAGTGACCCTAAAGCAAAAGCGGAAATTGAAGGCATCGCACAAGAATTCTTAGGAGTGTAATTTATGGCAGGTCTTAGTGGTTTGAAAAAGAAAACTGAAGAAATTTCAGAACAAGATCAGCTTGTTGAAAGTTTCATTTCTGGCGCTGAAAAAAGAGTTAAAGATTTAGAAATTTCTCAAAAGAAGTTTGTTCGCTGTACATTTTCATTAAATGAAGAATTAAGTCAGCTTATTGATGAGCTTATTGTTAAGAGTAATAATGCACGTGTGAATCGATCAAGTATTGTGAGAATAGCTTTAGAATCATTAGCTGGACAGACCCCTGAAGAGTTTCAGAACCTCATTAATAAAAATTCTAAATAAAACAGCCTGTAAATAATTTTGTATAATCATTGTTTTGCATAAATTGTACTCGTTCAAATTTGATCTGACAGTTAGCTATTTTTTAGTGTGTCTGTTAGGTTGAATTTGAGCTAAATTCTTCTTAGCCCGAATTCGCTTCCCATTAAATAGTGTTTCTATGCGCTCAAGCGCAGCAATTTGATGATCATTTAACTCATTTTATTTTTAGCCACTTTGCCCTTTAAAGCTCTCAGTCTCTTTTTAAAGTTCTCTAAATTGAGTAAGCCCACTTTGTATTTGATTGTTAGTATGCAACATGAGAAAGTTTTCTTTATTTGATTGAGATTCCACACCATTTATCAAAATAGGTAAATTTCCCTTTATTCAAAATAAATGTCTGATCAGATTTGAACTAATACACTTTTTAAAATCTTATTTTAAAAAATTTAATACATGTATTAAACATTTATTTAAGTTGTTTTTTAATTTTGTAAATTAAATCATAAAAATATTTATTAATATTTTTATATATTTATTTTTGCAAATTTGTTATTTTCTCCAAATACTTATACAAGCAAACCACTCTGATAAAGAATAATCACTATGACCTTTAAAATTCTTATTAGCTGCATATTTCTTGTACCAACCATCGCTTCAGCTAACGCATGCTACACAAAGTCCGATACCTTAATAAAACAACTATATAAGACTTTTCCAGTAGATGGATCGAACAACATACTAGATGCAAGCCCTGCACTACTAAATAGATTCTTTTCTAAGCAGCTTACTAACCTCATCATCAAAGATAAAAAATGTGCTGAAAGGATACAGGGTATTTGCAATATTGAGTTTGATATCTTGACTGGTGCGCAAGACTCTCTAGACCAAAATAAATACCACTATTGCAAGCTGCTCGCACACAGGCGATAGTACGATTGGAATACGACCACATCTCACAATTCTTAATTTTTAGAATAAGCTCAAAGACCAAGTATATATTAATTGAAGATATTGAATACAATGAAGAAATAAATTTATTGAAAATATTAAATAGAAAAGTTATATAAAACAGTAATTATATGATTTTTTTAAATTAAAAATGAAACTAAAATACATGTACTTTAGTTTCATTAAATATGTAAATTCTATGGCGGAAAAGTTAATGATATTCGTAAAAAATGTATTGTGTATTGTGCTTGGTTTTTTTATTCCATTAATTGTATCGGCACTCTTATTATTCCTTGTTTTTGCTATTTCTATTCTTCTACAACACCCTAATAATTCAACAATTGAGGGTATTATCTATGCTAGAACTTTTGCCTTACTCTTATTAGGGACTGTATTTTTTTCTGGAGTTCAATCAATCATTTATAGTTTCATTATGAACCTATCTGTTTTACCAAAGCTGAAGAAAACCAAGAATATTATCCTACTAAGCAGCATGTTAGGCGGGTTGTCTGGGCTAGGCATTCTTGTTTTTAATCTAATTCTTGATCGAACTTTCCATTTTGACCTTTGGTACTTCTACATCATTTTATTAGGTTTTGTTGTTGGTGCAATTTCTGGGTATCTATTGTTAAAAATTAGATCTTTGCTTTTTTAAC
>NZ_JAKLTL010000012.1:0-82928 GCF_022012315.1 Acinetobacter sp. ME22 | reverse complement strand
GACTTTACGGCTTCATCATGACGATGATGACCAGGTTGGCCACGACTGGCATGTGTCAGGCCTAAAACACCGTCTTGCTTTAGCTTCTGCAATAACCGGGTAATTTGACGGGTTGAAAGATTCAGAATTTCAGCAGCACGGACTTGTGTAATACGTTGATCTCGAACATCTTGCAGGACTGCAAGACGTTGTATTTCCTTGTCAGACATAGTGATCAGCATCTCAAGTTTTATCCAGTCCATGATGTTGATGTGCATCATAGACCAGACATTTTTATTGGTGAGAATATAGACACTTTAAATGGGTTCTAACAGTTGTTATTCGTATAATAGAGATTATGTTAAATTTAGTGTATGAGTTACATTTAAGGCATTGTTGCACAAACCTTTCTCTAAAGGATTATTCCACAATATAATTCTCGAATGAATAAGCCTACACTTAAAATTTACCATACTCTCAATTGGTCTTCATACAACCGAGCTTTCATTAATCGTGTAATATTCCCATTTGATTTGATCCCAAAACTCAATAGTATGCTCAACCAAAAGCCTCTTTGAGTCGAAGTATTTCATCCGCAGATTATTGATTACAAATAATCAGCAAAAGATAGATCATTTTTTGATTTATGAAAGAGTCTATTAAATATCCCCTACCAAAATGCTTACCACTAAATACCTTGCTTCTTTAATTTTTTCAAAATCCGATTCCAATCCAGATTTAATTAGTGATCCTTCAAGAAGATATGAAATAACGCGTGTTATTTTTTTAGATTTAATTGGGTCATTAATTATACACTTTATGTTTTTTTCTAATATTCCCTCAATATTATCCTTATGCTTTTTTATATACATTATCTCCTTGCTATTTAAATCAAACTCTACAGATGCATTAATCAATCCACAACCTCTGTATAATTCACCACAAAAAAATTCATTACTTTCTATATAAGTATCGAATATTGCTAATATTTTTTCAATTGGAGTAAATGATTTTCTATTTTTATCCTCATATCTCTTTAACCAATCGCTTATAATTAAATTAATATAATCTGCTATTAATTCAGATTTGTCATTATAGTTATTATATAACGACATTTTTGCAACTTTAGCATGTTCAGTAATGCTATTTATTCCAGTATTTGATATTCCATATTTATAAAATAAAAATGTTGCAGCATTTAAAATTTTATCTTTTGCCGATCCCTCTGCCAATTTAATTTCCTCACTATTTAAATTTTAAAATATCAACTTGCAATCTTTAATTACATCGTTAACATCCTCAATAAAATAGCTAAATCCAAAAAAAAACATCATATGAAAGGTACGTTTTCAAACATATATTTTACCACTTTACATAGGAGTAAGCTGATTGTTTTCTTATAGTATACTTGTAAAGAGTAGAATTCTTAACCACTTCCGTCTAAACACTGACGCTTTATGTACGAGACTTAAGAAAATATGAAATACACTTTGCAAGGCACCACACTTGAAACCAAAGTGCTCACCTTTGACATGTATGGTACCCTTATTGATTGGGAATCAGGGTTAAGTACTGCTTTACAGCAGGTATTTCATATTTATGGTATAAATAAAACTGAAAGCGAAGCACTACAGTTATATGCATACCATGAAGCTGATGTAAGTTCTGGAGATTATCTTCCATATCGTGAGGTTTTATCTAAAACATTAGAACAAATAGGCTTAGCTTTAGGTTTTACTCCTCGAGAGGAAGATCTTACTGAATTTGCTAATTCAATTAGTGATTGGCCTGCTTTCAAAGATTCACAGGCAGCATTGTTAAGACTAAAAGAACATTTCAAACTAGCTGTAATAACAAATTGTGACGATGAACATTTCGCTATTTCAAATCGAAAACTAGGTATTGAGTTTGATTATATTATTACGGCCGAACTAGCTAGAAGCTACAAACCCTCTTTAAATAATTTTCTTTTGGCATTAGGATCTATTGGTGTACCCAATAAAAATATCCTACATATAGCAGAAAGCTTATTTCACGATCACGTTCCTGCTAAAAAACTTGGCTTATCGAGTGTTTGGATCAATAGACGCCATGGCAAACCAGGTAAAGGTGCGACTTTATCTGCTACTGCTACGCCTGATGCAGAGTATACTTCAATGAAAGACTTTACAGATGCCATACTAAATCAAGTCAACTACAATAAGTTCAGTAGCACTTAATGAAAATTTTAGAAGCTATTCAATCTACCATCTTAAGTAAAGCAAAGGTGGTTGCAGGTGAGAAAAATCTAAGCAATGAATTTACATGGGTACATTCAATAGATCACCCAAATGTCGAAAATTGGGTTAAACCTGGATATTTACTTTTATCGACAGGCTATAATTGGCCTAAAGATGAAGTTAAATCGCTAGAAATGATTGAATCACTTCATAAAAATGGATTAGCAGGAATTGTATTAGCTGTTCCTAAATATATTCATGAATTTCCCCAATCTGCTATTACATTAGCTAATACCTTAGGTCTTCCCCTTTTAGAACTCCCTTGGGAAGTTCCCTTTAGTACCGTTACCGAAGAACTTCACACATCAATAATTAAACATAAAAATATGATTATTGCGCGATCTGAGGAAATTCATATCGCTTTAACAAATGCGGCACTTACTGCACACAGCCTTACAGATTTAGCAAAAGCTCTTTCAAAAATTCTTAAACGTCGTGCTTGCTTTGTAGACCAAGAAGGTACTCTTCTTGGTGGATTGACAGAGACTTCAGAAGATTTTCTCGCTGAAAGAGACTTTGTAGTTAAATTGCATCAGACTGGCGGATTAAAACAAATCCAAAATGCTCTTACACCCATTGTTATCGAGTTTGAAGAGCAAGATGAGTCTTTTCGTCGTTTAGGATGCCCTGTTCGCATTGGTGGAGGTTTGACCGCCATTATCTGGCTAGATGAAGATAAAAATGAGTTCAAAGAACTCGATATACGTGCTTTAGAACATGCGGCCTTAGTTGCAGCCTTGCATATTTCTCACCAACGAGCTTTAGCTATACATGAAGAACGATTGGGATATGCTTTTGTCGAGTCTCTTCTTGAAGGTCAATTTGAAGATACACCATCAGCGCGAAACAGAGCTGCAATAAATGGTTGGAATCCATCAAGTTTCTACCGAGTCTGTCTTATTTTAATTGATGAACCTCTTCCACTTTCTAGAGATGGACTTATACGTATAGAGCGTTTGGTTCTAAGATTACGTAATTATTTTTCTCAGATAAATGAACCAGCCTTACTATTTGCCTCTTTAAATGAAATTATTTTTTTATTACCCAAGAAACATTTTCCAGAGCCTTTATGGAAAGATATAGGTAGTAAAGGAGCTGCAATGGCTGTAAGTCGTTTACATTGTGGAGCTGAGGGTATTGCTCTTGGCGGAAAAGATATTCGCTACCTTGCTCCACTTTTAAAGCCAGGTCGTATTCATCATTTTGAAGAAATTATGTTTCCTCAAGCATTGCTTGGTGACCCTAATGCAAGAGAACTTTTTATTAAACATAGAATTGAGCCTTTACAACAAGCCAAATCGGAAATGCTTTTGGAAACCTTAGAAATATTAGCAGAGGAAGGTTTTCATTTAGCAAATACAAGTCGAAGATTAGGTATCCATATAAGTACATTACGCTATCGAATTGAACGTATTGAGTCGATTTTAAATATTTCTCTAGATAATCAGAGTATTAAATTTGAATTACAAGTCGCTATTACTCTGATGCATCTTATTGAATAAGCGATATTTACTTACACATGACTGATAAACCAAGGAGATCCATATGAGTGCTTTTGATTCATTTCAAGAAGTTGATATACGAGCTGGAAAAATTGAAAAAGTTGAAATAAACGAAAAGGCCAAGAAACCTGCATACAAAATGTGGATTAATTTTGGAGAAGAACTTGGCGTTAAAACTTCTAGTGGTCAATATGTTAATGAATATACACCTGAAGATTTAGTCGGAAAAATTGTTGTATGTGCAATTAATCTAGGTGGACGCCGAATTGCTGGCTTTATGTCAGAAGTGCTTGTGATGGGCGCAAATAATGAAAATGGTTCAACCAAATTATTAAGTATCGATGGTGCTGTACCCTTAGGTTCTAAAATTTTTTAAAACAAATATCCACTGCATCTTTCTAAAAAGGTCGCAGTGGAATTATTAATAAAATAAATTAGCAATAAAAGGTTTAAGCCCTCTTAACAGCAAAAAAACCAATGAAAGATCCAAGTGTAACTAGAATAACCCCAATCCAGAAACCGTAATTTAAACTAGCACTTAGTAAAGCAAGTGACAGTATTGCTGATAAAATGGGGATGAAATTAGAGCAGGTCGCCAATAAAACAATATTACCTCTAAGAATACCGATATTCCATAAAGCATATCCCCCAGCCATGATCGCACTAGAAAAACAAAGCGTCGTGAAATTTTCAATATTCATTACACTTTTTACTTGAGCAAATGTATGTGTATACATGACATTAATCCATAACACTATGGCCGTCATTAGAAAGAAAATTGCGATTAGATTTTGCCCATTTCCATATTTCTTTGTCACATTACAATACATAGCCCATAAAACAGCACCAGTAAACATTAGGATATAGCTCTTAGGATTTGACAGAATATTTCCCGCAAGCCCTTTAACATCAAAGATACTATCGCCACTGACTACAAAAAAAATTCCTAAAAATGTACAAAATGTAGCAGGAAAAATAAACCAGCTAGCCTTTTCCTTATTCATTAAAATCGCAAAAATAACTGTTAAGCAGGGCCATAGATAATTTATAGCTCCAATTTCCATAGTCTGACGATGGTTAGTAGAAAACCCAATTGCAAGAGAAAAGCAAATTTCATAACTAACAAATAACCCGCCTGCTACAATAATATAAGTTTTCGAGATATCGTTAATTTTCGGCAGTTGAATACAAAGCACTAATATAATTGCACTCATTGTATATAGTAATGCTGCTCCAATTTCAGCACCAAATGCCTCAGCTACCAATCTAATAGCTGAAACGACTAAGCCGAAAAGTAGAACAGAGATAAGTCCCCATACGTTGGCAATATTTCTAGTCATGTTTAATCTCGAGACATGTAAATAAAAAGGCAGTGTTACACTGCCTTTTTATTATTTTTATTGAAGATTCATTGATACAAAGCGTATATCAAGAAACTCTTCTAACCCCCATTTACCGCCTTCACGACCCAAGCCACTATCTTTAATACCACCGAATGGTCCTTGAGGTGTCGAAGGTGCACCATCATTTACACCAACAATTCCATAATCTAATGTTTCAGAAATACGGAAAGCTCGAGATAAATCGTTTGTATAAAGATATGCAGCAAGTCCATATGGTGTGTCATTTGCTAGGTGAATGACTTCATCTTCTGTATCAAAAACAATCACTGGCGCAACTGGACCAAAAGTTTCTTCAAATGCAATTTTCATTGTTGCATTGACACCAATCAAAACAGTTGGATCATAATAAAGACCTTCTCTCTGTTGCCCACCTGTTAACACACGAGCACCTTTACTTACGGCATCTTTAACATGATCTTCTACTTTCTCGATCGCTGCACTATCCACTAAAGGACCAATTTGCGTGTCGTTCAGAGAAGGATTACCGACTTTTAACGCTTTAACTCTCTGGCTTAAGCGATTTGAAAACTCTTCGGAAATTGCTCTATGCACATAAATTCGATTTGTACATACACAAGTTTGTCCTGCATTGCGAAACTTACATGCCATTACTTCATCAATTGCTTTATCAATATCTGCATCTTCGAAAATAATGAAAGGGGCATGTCCTCCAAGTTCTAATGAAACCTTCTTAATTGTCTTTGCTGACTGTTGGTATAACATACGACCAACGTCAGTACTTCCTGTAAACGTTAACTTACGGATTAAACGTGATTCAAACATTACTTTTGAGACACTGGCAGGATCATCAGTTGTGAGTACCTGGAAAGTTCCAGCAGGGCCGCCAACTTTTTTCCATAAATCTGCCAAAATTAAAGCAGTAATTGGTGATTGTTCAGCAGGCTTAACAATTGCTGTACATCCTGCTGCCAAGGCAGGTGCAACTTTACGTGTAATCATTGCAGCTGGGAAGTTCCATGGCGTAACTGCGTAAACAGGACCTACTGGCTGTCGATTAGCAAAAAGCCGCTTATTACTAAACTGACTTGGGAAAGTTTCACCATAAATACGTGTTGCTTCTTCTGCATAAAGCTCAACATATGCAGCAGCATAAGCAACTTCACCACGTGCTTCACTAATTGGTTTACCCATTTCTGAAGATATTGCTTGAGCAATTTCTTCAGTATGTTCAATAATTGCGGCATACCATGCTTTCAATAACTTAGATCTAGCAGTTGCAGTGGTTTTCTTCCAAGAATCAAATGCTGTTACAGTTGCTTCTAATGCTAATTGGGCCTCAGCTTCACCACAATTTGCCACTGTAGCAAATACAGTTTGAGTCGCTGGATTTTGAACATTAAATTTTTTTTCAAGCTCGCATGTAGTGCCTCCAATAAAAGCACCAAAATAGCGAACTAATTCACCATTGATTGAATTCATACCATTTTCCATATTCATTTTCCTAAGTTCAACAACAAAGAATTAAGAGGGCATCAATAGATGCCCTACTACTTTGAAGAAATTAAGAATGGCTCGCTTTTTTAATAGAAGCCCGCAAGATTTCGATAGCTTTTTGAGCTTGTTCATTTGTTGTAGTTAGTGGTGCTAATAAACGAACAATATTTCGATGAATACCGCACTTAATTACAAGCAAGCCACGCTCTCGACATTCGTCAATAACAGTTTGTGCGAAAGCAGCATCTGGCTTAAACGGATTACCATCTTTCACAAATTCAGCTGCTAACATTGGTCCAATACCGCGAATAGTTCCAATTTGAGGATACTCTTTAGCAATATCCTCAAGACCAGCGCGTAATGTATTTCCCAATTGTTTGCTTTTCGATAAAAGATTTTCTTCTTCGAAGATATCTAAAACAGCCAATGCAGCTGCGCAAGCTAAAGCATTTCCTGCATAAGTTCCACCAAGACCTCCTGGTTCAGGAGATTCCATCATTTCAGAACGCCCAACAACACCTGAAAGTGGCAACCCACCAGCTAAACTTTTAGCCACTGTAACTAAATCTGGTTGAATGCCCGCAGCTTGGAATCCAAACATTTGACCTGTACGGCCGAAACCTGTTTGAATTTCATCACAAATCAATACAATACCGTGATTATTGCAAAGCTCGCGAAGTAGTTTCATAAACTGCAGACCAGCTTCACGGAAGCCACCATCACCTTGCACTGGCTCAATAATAATTGCTGCTACTTTCTCTGGTGCAATTTGTGTAGCAAATAAATCATTTAGCGCTTGAATTGCATCTTCTGCAGAGAAACCCAAATACGGATCTGGATATGGAGTGTGATAAACATCACCAGCAAATGGTCCAAAATTTTGCTTATAAGGAGCACTCATACCCGTTAACGTAGTACCCAGTAAAGTTCGTCCATGAAAACCGCCTCTAAAAGCAATTACACCTGGAACTTTACGATATGAGCGAGCAATTTTGATTGCATTTTCAACTGCTTCAGCACCTGTAGTTAAGAAGATAGTTTTATAATCTTCATTACCACCTACTAACTTATTGAGACGCGCTGCTAAATCTACATAAACATCATAGCCTGCAACCTGAAATGCCGCATGACTTACACGTTTTAATTGTTTTTCGACAGCCTCAACAACCTTCGGGTGATTATGACCAACATTGAGTACTCCAATACCTCCTACAAAATCAAGATAATGCTTCCCATCTGTATCCCAAACATTCGTACCTGATGCACTATCCAAAAAAATCGGATGAGCAGTTACCACACCTCGAGGTACATTGTTATTGCGAATTTCTGCCAATTCCTTAGTTTTATCCACTTTCATATCCACGTTAGAGCTCCTAAATTTGAAATCGTCTCTTTGCTTTAACCTATGTATGACTTATATAAGTCATACATTCTTTTCGTTTTTGCTCTTAGACTCATAATGGTCTGCAAGAACTTCAACTAAGTGTTTTGGTTTACGATTGCTTAGTTTTTGAATTTGATTACGGCAACTAAAACCATCTGCAACCACAATTGAATTTTCAGAAACTTTTTCAAGTTTCGGTAAAAACTCTGTTTTTCCTATATGCTCAGAGATTCCAGCTGTTTTAGCGTGATATCCAAAAGCACCAGCCATTCCACAACATCCTGTATCTAAGACATTTGTTCCAAGCGCAGATTCAGATGCTGTTCCACCACAAGCACGTTGATGGCAGTGAGCATGTACATGAATGTCTTCTACTTCAGGTATGCTTAAATCCGATGCTTTTGCGAAATCTGCAATTGTCATTGTTAAATTTGCTAGTTTTTTTGCTCTTGGATCATCTGGCAACATTGTTGGCAATTCATCACGAAATACAGACAAACAACTAGGTTCCAAAACTAAAATAGGAATGTTTTGTTCGATTTGATCATTTAAAATATTAAGAATATCTTCCAGATTATTTTTGGCTTGATCTAATAAACCAACGTCATAGAAAGGGCGTCCACAACAAACATGTTGTTTCGTTAGACGTGGTGACTTGCCTGCTGCTTTAACAACCGTTACAGCGGCATTTAGAATTTGTGGATTAAAGCTATTGTTGAACGTATCAGTCCATATAATAACTTCTTTCTCAATATTTCCAGAAACAGCATCTGTTTGCAGTGACTTGGCTAGCTTGCTATCTCTAAAAGAATGATTAATTTTAGGAAATTTCGCTTGAGAAGCTAAACCAAATAAAGTACCAATTCGCTGTACAATTCCATTAGAGAGCACAAAATTGAAGAATTTAGGAGATTGGCTAGCTAATGGTAACCACTGTCCAATCCGCCCTACAGCTATATCAACAGCCGAACGTCTATATTTACTGTAATACTTGTATAAAAATTCACTTCGATACTTCGGAATATCAACATGAGTCGGACAATCAACCTTACATCCTTTACAAGACAAGCAAAGATCCATGGAATCTTTTACAGCTTTTAGATCATTTTCCTCATTAATCACATTACCATTGAGTAATTCAAAAAATAAACGTGCTCGCCCTCGAGTTGAATATAACTCTTCTCGTGTGGCCTTAAAGCTTGGGCACATAGTTCCGCCTTCAACAGAACGACATTTACCCATCCCAATACAACGTTCCGTTTCACGTGCATAGGCCTGCTCCGAAGAAGCTCCATTATTAAACTGAAAGACTGTTTTACTTGGGATACGCTTATAGTCTGGTCCCATACGTAAGTTTTGATCCACAGGTAAGGCATCAATTAATTTACCTGGATTCATTAAACCATTTGGATCCCAAATTCTTTTAAACTCTCTAAAAGCGTCCATGAGGCGAGGAGAAAACATCAAAGGTAGAAACTCACCTTTAGCTTGTCCATCACCATGTTCACCTGACAGTGAACCTTTATATTTAACAACTAACTCGCTAGCTTCTTTGAGGAATTTTCGCCAATCTGCAACCCCAGTTTTTGATTTCAAATCGAATGTAATTCGAGAATGAATACAGCCATCCCCAAAATGTCCATACATATTTGTTTTATAGCCATAGCTTTCGACTAAAGCCGAAAATTCTCGTAAATATTGTCCTAATAGCTCTGGCTCCACAGCCGCGTCTTCCCAACCCACAACTGGATCTGGCTGTGTCGCAGTATCAGATAGAGATGTAGCAGAGGCACCTGTTTCTCGGATTGCCCATAAACGTGCCATCAACTTTGCATCACCCACTACTCTAGAGGAGGGTGCAGAACCAAACTGTCTAGAAACTTTTTGTACATGATTGGCTTGATCTAGAGCCTCTTCTATTGAATCGGCACCAAATTCCACAAATAACCATGCATGACCATCTGGTAACTCTGCAATATCATCTAGTTTAAGCCCTCGATCTTTCAATCCACCGATGATTCCCGTATCAACACCTTCCATCGCAATAGGATTTAAAGGTAAAATTTCAGGTACACTATCAGCAGCATCGAAAATAGAATCAAACCCCAATATCAAAAGTGCGCGTTGAGCTTTCCCTTCTACTAGTACAGTTTCTGCATGTAAAATTGTTGCACACGTACCTTCAGACCCCACTAGAGCCTTCGCGATATTAAAACCATTTTCAGGTAACAACTGATCTAAATTAAACCCGGAGACTCGACGTTTAAGTTTCGGGAAATGATTTCGAATATCTTCCGCATAATCATTTGCTAAATCGCGCAATGCTTTAACAATTCTAGCTTGTTCGCCACCAGCAGCTATATGCTTTTGATATATCTTTTCATCTGTTGGACCAACCCAAAATCTTGCACCTGTAGCAGTAATAACCTCTAAACGATGAATATTTTCAGCTGTTTTCCCAGCCATAACAGAATGTGCACCACAAGAGTTATTACCAACCATTCCCCCGATAGTACAACGTGAATGTGTTGCTGGGTCAGGACCAAAAGTTAAGTTAAATTTGGCTGCTGCACTTTTTAATTGATCACAAATCACCCCTGGCTCAACACAAGCAGACCAGTCATCTGGATTAACACTTACAATATTATTCAAGTATTTTGAATGATCAATACAGATTGCAGCATTCACTGATTGACCACACATTGAGGTACCAGCCCCTCTAGGCACCATTGCTATCCCAAGCTGACCACAAAGTCTTACCACCATCTCCATATCTTCAATAGTTTTAGGAATAACAACACCAATCGGTGGTTGTCTATAATTAGAAGCTTCTGACGCATATATCGCTCGAGTCGCTGAATCAAACCGAATTTCACATGTTGTATGTGTCTCCAGCTCAAAGCGTAATTGTGATAGCTGCTTACTTTCAGAAGATGGCTTAGTAGCAAGAAGTGCGTTCATTATTACAACTAGTCCTTGTAGGATAGAATGGTCATGCATTTACCATTTAAAAAAATGCAATACATGACCACCAAATTGTGGTTATTAACCGTTCGATAATTCAGCTTGTTGAATTGCGGCTAACTCAGCACGATGTGCTTCAGCTAGTTCAGCCATGCTATTGAAACGGAAATCATAAGTTGGCATACCTGGAGGTGGCATAGTTGCACCCCATCCGTCTTGAGAATGACGACGATCAATCCAAGCTGAAGCTAGGCCGTATTCATTCGCAACCGCATGATCATGGAATAAACTTTGTGCGGTGTGTAAAACGTCTGATGGCTGAAGATCGAAATCCGTCTCTAAATGTGCAAGCATATAGTCAAAGTTTTTATTGCTTGGCTTGTAGGCACCCACATCCTGAGCACTATAAATTTCATCAAATTCGACTTTTAATCGTGCATTACTTCCGCGGAACGAAATACGGTCTACATTAGAGAGAATAACGAGTTTGAAATGCTTTTTAAGATAAGTTAGTGCTTCAACAGAATCCGGAAATTCAGGCCAGTCAGGAACAGATGCACCAAAGATGTTAGCTTCGTAATCTGGAACCGTAATATTCCATTCATTAGCTAAACGCTTATACACAACTGCTAAAAGTTGTGAATATGCCATGCTTGGTGTCATACGTTCTTGATCAGCTTCATGACGAGCATAAATCTCCAGAACTTGATCTTTGTTTAATTCTGTTTTACGTTTAGCTAATAGTGGTTTTAGACCATTATAAATGCCTGTTTCCCAATCAATTAGGGTTCCGTAGCAGTCAAAAGTCAACACCTTAAAATCACTCAGTTTCATGATAAGCTCCTTTTTTAACTTAGTGTTTATTCACTTAGATTATCTCAGGACACAAAACCCAAACATCTATAAAAAATATGAAATATATATTTTTTTTTACCACTTTTAGTACTAATTAAAAGTTAACACTTAAAATTAATAAATAATCATGAAAATTTTATTTTTTTAAGTAAAATAATAGTTCTTCAATATTTATATCCGAAATTAAATGTACAATATTACCTGTGCCGAAAGAAACGTTCTTATTAACAGAGCATTCGAATTCCTTATTCCCGTAAAATATACTGAGCATGAAAGATTAAGTCAGACTGAACTTGAATTAAAAGTTTTAAATCAACATGTAATAATAGTTCATGATTTAAATATTACCGAAAAAGTCCTACAAAATAATCCGGATTTAATATTAGTTGCTTTGTGTTCTACAGGATACGACCATATAAATTTGGACTTACTTAATAAACATAATGTAAAAGTATGCAATATACGAGATCATGCAAATGATGCCGTAGCAGAACATTCATTTGCTTTAATGATTGTTTTAATTAAAAATTTACACCATCAGATTGAGGCAGTAAAAAATGGTGTATGGTCAAGACATAAAGATTCTTTTTACCTAGCTGCACCCATGAGGGAGCTTAAAGGTAAAACTCTTGTTATTATAGGAAAAGGAAACATTGGACTATCATTAGCAAAAAAAGCAGAAGCATTTGGAATGAACGTTTTTTTCAGTGAACGGAAAAATTCAGATTTTTGCCGTCCAGGATACATTCCTTTTAAAGATGCAATATCTTGTGCAGATGTATTATCTCTAAATTGCCAACTTAATAAAGATACTAAAAATTTAATTAATTTAGAAACATTAAAATTAATGAAAAAAACAAGTATTATTATAAATGCCGGGCGAGGTGGACTAATTAACGATCTAGATATAATACTTGCACTGCAAAACGATATGATTGCAGGTTTTGGAACAGATGTACTCAACCAAGAACCTCCTCCACTAAATCACCCGCTAATAAAATTTAAGCATCCGAATTTATTAATAACAGCTCACATCGCTTGGGCAACAAATGAAGTACAAGAACGTTTATTTTTGCAGTTAGAAAGTAATATAAATAATAATTTAAGAGGGATACATCAAAATATAATATAAAAACTGGTCATGAATGGGCATGACCAGTTTAACCGATTTAGCCTGGAAAGATTCCACGTTCTTTTCGGGCTTTTAAAATCCGATCACACGCCAAAATGTATGCTGCTGTACGCAAAGTACAAGAATTAGCATGGGCAGTATGCCAAACATCTTCAATTGCTTGAATCATCAACTTATCCAAACGTTCATTAATTTCTTCTTCACTCCAGAAGTAGCTTGCCATATCCTGAACCCACTCAAAATAACTTACTGTGACACCGCCAGCATTACACACCACATCTGGAACTACAATAATTCCACGCTCAACTAGTATGTCCTCTGCCGCTGGATAAGTCGGACCATTCGCACCTTCTAAAATCAGTTTTGCTTTAATATTCAAGGCTCTTTCAACAGTAATTTGACCTTCTAAAGCCGCTGGGATAATAATATCTACTTCAGCGGTCCAGAAATCTTCATCAACAATGTTTTGTGCACCCTTAAATCCAGCCACTCCTTGATGAATATTCACATGATCACGTAATGCTTCAAGATCAATACCATATGCATTGAAAATTGTACCAGTGTGATCTTGAACATGGGTTACTTTTGCTTTTGATTCAACAAATAAGAAAGCTGCTTCGCTACCTACATTACCAAAACCCTGAATAGCTACCTTAGCACCATCGATTGGTAGATTAATCTTTAAAGCTACTTCACGACCTGTAACGAATACACCACGACCCGTTGCTTTTACCCGTCCTAAAGAACCACCTAAGTGAACAGGTTTACCAGTAACAACTCCAGTGATCGTATATCCCTGATTAGATGAATAAGTATCCATCATCCAACCCATAATATTTGCATTAGTACCAACATCAGGAGCAGGAATATCCTTTTGAGGGCCAATAATATGGGCAATTTCAGTTGTGTAACGACGAGTTAAGCGTTCTAATTCCCGCGAAGACAATTTACGTGGATCTACTCGAATACCACCTTTTGCTCCGCCGAATGGTAAATTGAGTACAGCAGTTTTAATTGTCATCCAAGCTGACAATGCCATTACTTCATTTAAATCAACATTTGGATGATATCGCACCCCACCCTTACCAGGGCCACGTGACAAATTGTGCTGTACACGATAACCTTCAAAGTGTTGAATTGAACCATCATCCATCACAATTGGCACATCGACAATAAGTGCGCGTTTAGGACGTTTTAAGGTGTCGATAAAATCAGCCAAATGTTCTAAATATGGTGCAACACGATCAATTTGCGCTAAATATGTTTGCCACGCATCACTTTGTTCATTTACATATGAGAGATCAGACATTCTGCTTATACATCCATTATACAGATTAATTCACTGATCAAACTTTCCCATAAAATCGAATAAAAAAAATCCAATCAAACATATTAATAAATTTCTAATTTATCCAACTTTTTGTATGAATTCACTGGATGGAATTTGAGTTTATCCTTTTATTTCTTCTTAAACCTCTTGAGCTACTAGAGCTTCCCTTTTCTTTTACCTCCCATTAAGTCCAATTTAGATCAAGGAGGAAACAAATTGCGTAACTTATTCGGCGATTATTTACTACTTACACTTCATCAAGATACCAATGGAAAACTCCATCAAAGGTTATGCAGATGTTTACGAAAAGCAATTATTGAGGGTGTAATTCAGCCTAAAACTAGATTACCAGCTTCACGTGACTTAGCAAATGAACTAAATATATCCAGAAATACTATTTTAGCTGCCTATGAACAATTAAGAGCAGAAGGCTATTTAGAAACTAGAATTGGTCATGGTACTTTAGTGGTAGAGAACATACCTGAATCATATTTGAGTACTGCTGAGTTCAATCAATGTGAAATTACACGAAAAGTTCAATCATCATTTTCTTTATCACAACGTGGTTTTAATCTTTTAGAATTTGCATCAGCACCAACCCAACAATGGGGGGCCTTTTTTCCAGGGACGCCTGATGTTACTGAATTCCCCCATCACATATTTAGCCAAATTCAAGCCAAACTTATTAAAACACCCGATATCGATCAATTCCTTTATAGTCAAATCGGTGGATGTTTTGAGCTTCGTAGTGCATTAGTAGATTATTTACGTGTTACTCGTTCGGTTAAATGCGATGTAGACCAAATAATTATTACTGAAGGTATTCATCAAGCAATAGATCTACTATCTAGAACACTTTGTGATATGAACGATCCTGTTTGGATCGAAGAACCGGCATACTGGGGTATACGAAATATTTTACGTATAAATGGTTTAGATATAAAACCAATACCTGTTGATTCGGAGGGAATTATCCCTATAGAAAATCCAGAGCAATCACCAAAACTAATTTTTATAACGCCATCTCATCAATATCCACTTGGATCACATTTGAGTCTAGATAGACGAAAAAAATTAATTCAAATCGCACGAAAAAACAATAGTTGGATTGTCGAAGATGATTATGACAGTGAGTTCAGATTCTCTGGACAACCTTACCCCTCTCTTCAAGGTCTAGAAAAAGACTCACCTGTCATATATATGGGAACTTTTAGTAAAACTATTTATCCTTCACTTCGTATTGGCTATATAGTTGTTCCTAAGTCTTTGTTTCTTCCATTACATATTTTATCTACAGAATTATATAGAGGTGGGCATTTAATAGAACAGAAAGCTCTTGCTGAGTTTATACGTGAAGGTCATTATGAAGCACATATTCGACGTATGCGTTTGCTTTATGGGAAAAGAAGAGAATTTTTAATTAGTCTTATTCATCGTTACTTAGGAAAAGAATTCGTACATGAATACAACGATGCAGCTGGCCTACATTTAGTACTAAAATTACCAAATGCTTGTGATGATGTTGCTGTCTCTATTAATGCGAAAAAGCATGGTATCTATCTTCGCCCTCTCTCACAATATTATATGTACTCTCAAACAACTGCACACAAAGGATTACTTTTAGGTTTTGCTTGCGTAAGTGAGAAAGATACATTGGTTGCTTTTGGAATATTATTACAATGTTTACGTGAGGAAGGTATAGCAACTATTAATTAAGGTCAAACTCATAATTATTATGTTTCTATATTCTAGAATAAAAGAGCCCAAATTAATTTGGGCTCTTTCTATATTTTTTGTAAATCTACTTACAGTAACTTCAATAAGATCTTTTGACGTCTGATATTTGGCTTCTTTGTTTTTTACTATCAGTAAATTGAAGAAACATACCTATAAGAACAATAAAAAAGGCCAGCACGGTTGTATACACAACTTCTTGGAAATACGTTCCCTCAATTATCATACCAACAATAGCTGCAATAATTGTAAAAATCACACCGTAAGTCAACCAAGGAAACAGCCATACTTTAAACTCAACTTTAACTCCCTCAGCTTCTAGCTTTTTACGCATTCTCAATTGAGAAAATGCAATAGCTAAATACGCGTATAGTATAGTAGTCCCAGTTACAAGCATGAAAACGTCATAAACATTCATACTGTTTGTAGCTGTTAAAATTACAGCAAGTATAGAAAATAAGCATGAAGCCAATACACCCATACTTGGACTACCCTTTTTATTCAGAGCACTAAAAACTTTAGGTGCATCACCACGTTTTGAAAGTGAAAAAATCATTCGGGAACAAGTATATAGCCCGGAGTTAAAACAACTACATACAGAAGTAAGTACTACAAAATTCACAATATGGCGTGCTTCTGGAATGCCAAGTTCTGTAAGAGTCACACTATATGTGCCCCAAGTTGGATCTTTTAATAAAATATTATCGTGTGGAATCAAGCATACTGCGACAAACATCGAGCCAACATAAAAAAGCATGATACGCCAAATTACAGAGTTAGAAGCTTTCCTAACTTCCTTTCCAGGGTTCTGTGATTCTGCAGCGGCAACTGAAACAATTTCAGCACCTGTGTACGAGAAAATTACCCCAAGAATCCCAGTAATTACCGCAGCGAATCCATTAGGCATGAAACCATGTGCTGTTAAGTTGGTAAAACCACTTGCTGAAGAATTTCCCCATGGCCATAAATGCATAATTGCCAAGCTGCCAATTATCAAAAATATGACAATTGCAATTACTTTAATCAAAGCAAACCAAAATTCAAATTCTCCATAGTTCTTAACATTTTGAAGATTAATAATAACCAAGGATATAATTACAGCTAACATATATCCCCAAATTGGTATTATGGGGAACCAACTATTCAGAATCTTACCTGCTACATAAGCTTCCCACCCCATAATTAGAGCCCAAGCACACCAATACAACCAACCTATACTAAATCCCGCCCAACGACCGATTGCTCTATCAGCGTAAGTAGAAAATGACCCACTATCAGGATTAAGAACCGCCATTTCACCAAGCATTCGCATGATGCAAAAGACTAAAATTCCTCCCAATCCATAAACTAATATTGCAGCTGGTCCTGCTGAATAAATTACATTTCCAGAACCTATAAATAGGGTGGCACCAATCACTCCCGCAATTGAAATCATAGCCATATGTCTTGATTTCAACCCATTATTTAAGGTCTGATTTGGAGAATTAGCACCATTTTGATGAGAAGCCATAGCCATTTTCCTTAATACACGAAGACATCCAATCGCTCAATACATAAAGATTTGAACTAGAATATATCTTCTTAAATTTAGTTACTCTCCTAATCTCATCTCTCTCCATTGAGAGTTAATCGAATAAGTCAAGCAACATTTCCGTATGCATACTTCCAATGGCTTTAATGTGTCGTTTTTATGAAAAAAAGGCGAGTACCACTTTTTATTTTTGAAAAGGCACAATTGGCTTAATTTTGCATTAATATGGTGCATTTTTTTCTAATTAATTGCTTATTCTCACTTGAAGTTCCTGTCTTAATCAGTCTGGTCAGCGTTCCTTTATGACTTAGAAAGAAATATTTTAAGGATGTTGCTTACACTTAAAGATTGATCATAAAAAAGAGAGTAAATCGCTCTCTTTTTTTTGGACTATTCAAAGTGAAGTTGATATTCATCTGTGGTGATTTTTATTTTGAGGTTCTTATATTTTCTTTTGGTGGCACTGAGAGCGGAATCGATCACTTCTGCATGGAATTTAGGATCATGCATTAAATCGTAAAATAATTTATACCCGATCAATAACTTACTGGATTTTTTATTGGCTTTTAAATCATTTTCAATTAACTGATCCAGTTCTTGTACAGAAAAACTATGCATCTTACCCTCGCTAGTATGTTTCTGATGAAACACCATACAGGTTTAATTATGGGAACTAAAGGCTTAAGTAGCTTTTACTATCTGGGTTATTATTATAAAAATAAAATGTTAAATTTATATCAGGTTTAATTTTCGACAATAAATATAATACAGATTCGTAGAAATTATTCAGATAATGAAGAAGCCCGACATCCTGTCGGGCTTTTTCGTATTGGATGTTTAGGTATAACTCCTGTCGTACCTCACGTCCTGGTGTTGCACTTATCATTATTGTTTTATGTGTTGGAACATCCTGTTCTCTATGTCCCCATCATATGAAAAAACTCAAAGGTGACACAGATGCAATGCTCCCTAATTCATGTCAGCCTTGGCTTACAAGATTGCTCAAAACTTACCCCAAGGTTTATCCGCAGAAATTGTGGATAATTTAAGCAAATGAAGTGTTGAGTTATCAGGAAAAAGTTAAAATTTGATCTTTTTTTAATCAATTTCGTTGGCTGAAATTTCCAGATTCACTGAACAAAAAGCCGACTTGTTTCAAAGTCGGCTTTTTTGCATCTTATGACTGGATAAAATAATTAACCAATTAATATTTATATAAATATATAAGTTAATTTATTGCAACGCCCCATATATTAAATGGAGGAGGCTTATTAATAAAATTGTCGGAAAACGGCAGCTGTGATAATGCCAATTGCTATAGCGAGTAGAGGCTTCTTCAATAGAAGTGCTGCGATAGCTGTCGCTAATAATGCACATCGAGCACCAAGATCACCTTGAATTGCAATAGGTGCTAGGAGAGCAACTAAGACAGAAGCTGACATCGCACTGATAAAACGTTGTATACGATCATTAATGGGGATGAAGGACATGATGAACACACCACCCCAACGGGTAGCTAATGTTACTAAGACCATAATGCAAATAATTAGACCTACTGATTCTGTACTGATCTGTAAATTCATGCCTGTTCGTCCTTGAATACTAGGCCAACGATGCCACCGACTAAAGCACCAACCACAACATGCGCGTTTTCAGGCAAGTACCAATAAGCAAGTAATGAACTTATTGCTGCAGCAGCCCATATACATATCATTCTTAAATCTTTCTTTCCACCAATCACCATCGTCAGCAGAAAACAAGCCATCACCATATCTAAGCCAAACTGACTTGGGTTTTTAATGGCACTGCCAAAATATAAACCCAAACAGGTGCCTATAATCCAGAATATCCAAAGGGCCAGTCCCCCACCAAATAAAATTCCAAGCCCTGGTTTCTGTTGTTGAAATGCCTGCTGTGAGAATGCCCAATTTGCATCAGAGATCACCAAGAGAATGCTATATCGTTTGAGTGGAGATACATGTTTCAGCCAAGGATATAAAGAAGCACCCATTAAAATATGTCGTGCATTGATAAAGAAAACCGTCACAAGCAAAGGGATTAAAGAAATACTTTGTCCCCATAATTCCAATGTGGCAAATTGTGCGGCCTCAGCGAATACCAATGCACTCATCGAAATGATAGTTAGAGGATCTAATCCCGTCTGAATTGCAGCTAATCCAAATGCAGCACCAAAAATGGCGACAAAGATGGAAATCGGCAGCAGACTTTTAAATCCTTGCCATATAAGCGTACTGTTCAATTCACTCAGTTCTTGGTCTATTTTTGACACAGCAGATCCTTGACATAAAAAACTTAAAAAAGTTATCGGATGAGAAGAAAACTCTATTTTATGCTTTAATTTATTTTATAAAAGCGAATAAATCAGTTGGCTATTATTCGATTTTCGAAATTTATATGGAATAGATTAATGAGAGATCTTCAAATTGATTGGTTAAAGTGTTTCTTAGCTGTGGTTGATAAAGGTTCGCTTTCAGGTGCAGCACCTGATTTAAATCGCTCTCAATCGGCGGTCAGTATGCAGCTTAAAAAATTAGAACAAGCCCTGCAATGTGAGTTGATGACACGATCAAGTAGACAGCTTCAACTTACGCCACAAGGTGAATTGCTTTTAGGTTATGCCAGAAGAATGATGAATTTGCATAATGAAATACAAATGTCTTTTCATCATGCGGAATTAAGTGGGCGGATCCGCTTGGGTGTTCCGGATGACTATGCCTCAACCTACTTAACCCCAGCCTTAAAGAAATTTGCTGCCTTGCATCACAAGGTTGAAATTGAACTGAATTGTGAGCAATCTACCTCACTGATTCCTCGTGTTGAATCTGGGGATTTGGATTTAGCTTTAGTCACTCGAGAAAATTCACGCCAAGGAACATTATTATTTTATGAACCTCTCGTATGGGTCGGTTCCCCTCAGTTTGAAACTTGGAAAACAAGTCCTTTACAGATTGCAGTATATGAAGACACCAGTTTAGCCAAACGCAACGCTATACAATCTTTAGCCCTACAAGGAAAATCTTATCGGGTTGTTTACAACAGTTCTAGTTTGGCTGGACAAATTGCTGCTGTTGAAAGTGGATTAGCTGTAGCTGCATTCACACGCTGTAGTGTACCTCCCCATTTGAAAATTCTAGGCTCTGAACATGGGCTAGGACCATTGAAGCCAATGCCAGTCGCAGTTTATCGTAGTAGAACATCTTTAGAGTCAAAAGCTGTAAGTTATTTGCATGATTTACTCATTTCAACGTTGAGAGAATCGAGCGTATAGGTGCTACTGCAATTGTTTCATTCACTCACACTTTGCTGCTGCTGTATTTCGTAGATGAGATTTTATGTTAAATAAGAGCTAAAAATGCCTAAATTACAGGCATTTTTATCATTTATATATTCTAGGTTGCATTATTTCTTTGAATAAGTTCATTAACAGTTTTTAGAATTTGTAATGAAATTCCTATTGATGAACCTGATGGGACTTTTAATGCGGAATCCTTTGATTGATGTGCTGGAGTTATTGCACGTTGTGTTAACACCCCTAGAGCAAGTCCTTCTTCATTGACAATAGGTCCTCCACTTGCACCACTATGTATTCCATTATCTATATAAAAAATGTCAGTTTCTATTTTTATATTTAGAGAACTATCATCAGCAATAATACGACGAATATTTCCAACATAGCCTTGTTTAATTATTGGGCCTGTCATATCTGCTAAGTATCCTTCTTCTCTAATTGCTTTAATAAAATTATCTGCACCAAATGATTTTGGATCAATAATTTTTTCAATAGAAAATGGGATAGAAAGCTCATCTGAGTAGCCAGCAATGAAGACACTCTGACCTAAATTTACTGAATTAATACTTGCTGGTAGAAAAGGAAATTTAAATGGTTGTTCTTTTTTGGGACGTAATGCAGCTATATCTAGTTGTATTATCTCCTTAAAAGAAGGAACATTAATTCCAAATGAGCAAAAAGATACTGCATATTCAACTAAAGGCAACTCGGGAAACTTTATCAAAATTCTTTGCTGTGGATGAGTGTAATCTTCTGTTTTTATAGGCATCCTACCAGTTACTACATGTGCAGCAGTAATAACTTCGCCTGTATCAGTAAAGCTAAAACAAGTACCTTCACTTATAACTTCATCACCTTCAAAAACTGTCACATATCCACAACAACTTTGGATTTTTTCATATAAATCTTTAAACATACTTTTCTCTTTTTAGCCGTGCCCATTTTTCAGATATAAACTGAATAATTATGGTTTTTTCGCAATAATTTCCGTAGCTCTTTGATATTCATCAAGCCATGTGGCAGTTGTAGTACAGCGATAGCTAACTAAAGATAATATTTTTTGGTAATCATCAGATAAATTGCGTGTAAAAATTGGTTCGTGATGTGCAATGCGGTTACGCAAGCGTCTAATTTGCTCTAATTCATCATAAATTAGCTTTCTTCTATCTTGGATACTTACCGATGTATTCATATTGGGAAATAGATCAGTGAGATATGGATTCCAGAAACGCTGATCATGTCTGCTTGTGAAAATACTTTGCCAAAATGCGAATTTCAGCTCAGGAATAACTTTTCCTGTTGTTCGCTGATTTAATCGAGCATTTATGAGGTCTTTTTTAGGGCTAAAACCGCGAGTAGGATTAGGTAAGCTTCGTTCAAAACCTGAAGACCAGGGCCATCTATCTCCATAAATATTTTCAATTGCTCTGGATACAGTATTCCGAATAGCAATTTCACATACATGCAAAGGAATAAGTAAGGCACCTGAAATATCTGCATTCCAAGCATATAAATTTAAGGCTTCTAAATTGTCAGGTTTCTTTCCACCAGTAGCATTTTCATAGGTTGAAATTCTTGCAGGTGAAATAACGATGGTTACAGCGTCTATTATTTTCTGATTTGACATATATGCATATAAACCTTATATTGAATGCACTAGCTATGGGATTTTGTTGGCTTGCCTCCCCCCGTAGACATACGATATCTTAAAAAACCCGCCTATGCGGGTTTTTTATTGCCTAAAATATAGGCAAATAACCGATTGAATTATAAAAACTCTTACTTTTCATGTAATACATATATAGCAGAAATTTTTTTAAGGATTTACTTTGGAACCCTGTCTAGAAAATATTTTTCACAAATACTTAATTACTGACTTAAATAGTAAAAATTATGCGAAAAATTTAACAAAATTAATTACGTTCTTCATATCTAAAGGGCGTTTTCTAGAAGCAAGATTTTATTTAGACCAGTTAGAAAAAACTCATAGTGGAAATATAATTTCTATTTGTTTGGGCTATAAATTAGCGATAACTCTTTTTGATAATCAGAGTGTAATTAAATATGATAAGCTATTGTATTTGAATAGAAAAAATGATTTCGAATTGGAGTGGTATAGATTGCAATATTATTATTCAGTCAATAATATTCCGAGAATTAGAGAAAGTTCTAAGTTTTTATTATCAAACAGTTGCTTAGAACGCAATCACATAGAAACTATTTCGGAAGTTGTTTGGAATACTCATGATTATGAAATTACCGTAATGTTTCATAAATATGCCATAAAAAATAAGATTCGCTTTACTGATCAAATGGATAGATTGATTAGAAATATAGTTTTAGAGAATTTAAGAGATTTATTAGTGATGTATAAAAATGTTTAATTTTCTTATAGTTAGGGTTTTAGAGTCTAATAGTTTTACTTTACCGAATACCATCATTTATGGTGATGTAGAATTGAGACCTGCTTCAGTTGATTCAGATAAAGAACTTACTGCATTAAAAGAATCAGCTGATGATCATAGATTGCAGTTTGATAAATACACTTATGCGGCAAGGATTTGTACGATTGTTTCCTCTGAAACAGTGCTAGAGGCTCTAAGCATAGCTGCTGATCGGTTCTCTACAATTCTGGATTTGAGCGCCAGTAAATTTCATATTTCCAATGTTGATGTTTCAGAGATCGGATTTGCTAAAAATTTAGCTTCAGGTGAACTACATCCTGTTAAAAGGTGGGGATTTAACCCATCAACATCTTTTGTTATGTCCCATGGAAATATTCAGAGGATGGATGATATTAACTATATTCTTGGTTTAGATTGTGAGCTAAGTCAAAGATATTTAAGAGCTTTACATTGGGCTAGACATGGTAGACATGAAAATAATAGTCAGTTAAAGATATTATTTAATTGGTTTACGTTAGAAGCATTATTAAAAGAGGGAGAGTCTGATAATATTTCTTCAAACATATGTTTTTTAATGGGATTTCCTAATAATAAAAAAAGGTTAGAAATATCTGAACCCTTTCTAGCCAGTATATCTGATCATCCTAGATATGATTTTTGGAAGAAAAAATTAATTGAAGATGTAGATAAGATTCGAATTTTTCGAAATAACTCAGCTCATTCTGGATTTAGGATAGTTGATTTTTCAAAGCCAGTTCTGGCGTTATATAGTCAAATTATGATTTATGGAACCTCTAGGAGTTTGGGAGCTGTTCGGTTTGCATTATTAAACAATGTTAAGACGTTAGTAGAGTTCAAGGAAAATATAGCTAATATCTTTGAAAATACAGCTAGAGCTAATGATATACATGGGAATATTATTTATTCATTAGATCAAGTACTATTGAATGGAAACGATAGTTATTTGTAAGATTTCCTAAAATTAACATAATGCACGTTATACGTAATGTGTTATAACTACTCTTTTAAATCAATACTATAGTTCTCTGTTTATAGCCCTGTCGCCCATGACTGGGCTTTTTTTATGATTTTTCACGTTCCACGTTTATTTATTGAGCAAGGTTCCACGTATTTGATTAGCTCATATTAAAGATACCTTGAGCTAAAAGAGTATTCAGCAACATATCATCAATGACTTTTTACAACAGTTCTACATCAATTGATGTTCATCACCAACCTTCAAATAGCGATATACCGCTTGACGACTCATACCATATGCCTGACCTAATGCCATTTTTGAAGGGTACTTCCCTGCCTTCCATTCTGCTCTCAAAGTTTCAGCTTGCTCAGGTTTCAATTTATGTACACGGCCTTTATATTTTCCTTGCAAAGAAGCTAGTCTAATTCCTTCCTTTTGTCGCTCTAAAATGATTTCACGTTCAAACTGTGCGAAAGCTCCCATCAGTTGCAACATAGAATTATCCATAGGTGTAGATTGAGCTGTGAATGTAATATTTTCTTTGACAAACTGAATAGCAATTCCCCTTTTGACAAGTTGATCAACTTCAGTGACCAAATCTTTCAAACTTCGCGCAAAACGATCCATGGAATGCACAACAACTCTGTCCCCTTCTCGAACATAGTTCAACATTTCTTGAAATTTTGGTCGATCAGTATTTTTACCTGAAGCACGGTCAACAAAAATTCTGTCCAGTTCAATGCCCTCGAGTTGACGACCTGTGTTTTGCTCAACTGAACTGACTCGGACATAGCCTATTTTGTGACCTTTCAATTTTTCACATCCAATTTGAAGAAAAATGAATAATATCGTAAACAATAAATTTATAATTTCAAAGTTACATGTTACTTATGATTAAAAATTATTTAAATGATACATGAATATTTGAACTTTTATAGTGTAACTTTAGGGTATGCTTATACGTTCGATTCATAGAAATCTATTTAAGCTAGCGATCTTTACTTTCATCTACGGTTATTATTTGAAAATCATAATGGGATAGGCGTGTATTAAACCCCTACCCTATAATGTTATATTCTGCTCATTTATTTTCTTCTAGTATTTTTAAATGCTCTAGAGAAGACTGCTTCAATTCCATTATTTCTTTTAAATTTTGCGGATACATCTTAGCCGCTTCTTCAAATAGCTCATTCATTTCAGGCGCAGAGTATTGGTTATCAACATTCTTAGCAAAAAGTAAAATACTTGAAAGATAGAGATAACCTTTTATATAGACCTGCATCATTGTATTAAAGGCAATCAGAGCATCATCAAAGGATTTATATAACATGGTTTCTTGTTGATCATCTGCCTTATAAATAATAAGATGCTCATCATCTGTAGGTTGTAACAAGATCTGTTCCTGTATAAGCATTGCCTGGCATGCCTGTTCAAGTGACATATTCTCAAATACAGGTATCGGTTTATTTTGTTCAACGATAAAATTAACAACATAACCTTGATCTGTCTTCGTAAGTGTGTGGTTAGGAATGTAATGATTAGTTTTCATGTTCTACCTTAATGGATGAATAATTAGTTCATAGGTCTATTATTTAGCTATCAAAATATGACGTAAACTGATATCCAGCTTATTTTACACCTTATAGTGAAAAGTGTAGCAAGTTGCTACACAGTCATATAACGTCTTTTCCAAATATTTCATTCAATCGTTTTCTATTTTCTTTTACAAAATTTGGATTATTTTTTAATTTATATTTCATTTCTTTCTTAAATTCACTCATTGAACTGCCAGCTACAGCAAAATCCATTTGGAACATAATATCATTCACTATCACATTTGCTTGAGATTCAGTTAAGCACCCTTCTGTCTTAAACCACTTACTAAACTGTTTATAATTTGGGTCGTTTGCATAGATGTACCAAGACCTTACGGTCATATCGAACTTCGCACCTAATTCTTTAACAAGCGCATTATCATCAAAATTGACATCTAAATAGATTTGAGTCTTATCATTAGTATTAGATACAACAACTTCAGTGGCATGCCTATTAAGAATTTTAAATCGAACTCCGACAATAGGTCGACCTTTCTTGATGGTATCGTATTCTAATTGAAGACTAGTCCTTTCATTAATTTCTTCAATAATTTTATCTAAAACGTATCGTCTAAAATCAACCCAACGATCGTATTTTTTCTCCCCAATATCAATTAATGCTTTGATATTCTCAAGTGAAAGTTCAACCTCATAAGAATCTTGATTAGCATACTTAAATTCATTTTTGATAAAGTATGAATACAAACTCATACTAGTTACAGAGTCCAAAGCAAATAAATCTTTTAATTGATAGGTCGTAAAATTTCCATTTGCTAAACGAGTAAAATATGGAAGTACTTCACTGGTGAAACGTATCTGCAAAGCATTTTTAGCATCATCTTCCCAACGGAGTTCACGAATAATTGGTACTACTGAGTGTACTTTTTTAACTTTACGCTTATTATCATCCACGGGCTCTTCAATTACAAAATGAGCTACTCGTGATGATAATTCTTTATAAATACGATCAATAGCAACATTAATGGAATTCTTTTTATCTAATCCTAATAGTTCGCCTAAATCATCTTTATGCAAATAAATATAAGTTTGCTCTGTAATTTCACGATCTTGATTATTCTTCTCACCATAATTCGCAACAGCCATTGCATAAAGTAGAGCTTTATACTCATTAGATGATAATTCAATTGGTCTAATCAGACGGTTACTAGTGCTGACTACTCCATTATGTCGAATATTACCAATACAATAAGGTAGATGTTCTAATTCTTCTGGTTCGTTGTGATTGCTCATAAGTGGAAAGATTAAAATATTTTCTACATGTTATACACAAAAGTGGAAGAAGATGCAAACCGCTCACTATTTTCTCTTGCTTACATTAAATTAACTCAGTTTATGCCCATCAAACACCTTAAGAGTGGAAGAAGTGTCACTATTAAAGTGCAATTTTGATACTATTCAGCCTTATAGTGGAATAAATATAAAATTAAACACTTTTAAGTGACAATTCTTCCACCTTTGATAATTCATCCGCGTCGTTAAAGCAATCAATTTGAAAGTAGGAATAGCCTACAACACCACTAAAGTGGAATTACTCAACACATATTCCACTATTAAAATGACAAACCTTCCACCATTCCGGTATTCTTGACTATCAAACATCATGTTATCAATTAAATTTTATACAAATAGTTTATCCACAGAATAAAAAACATCTAATGACAAGTCTTCCACCTTTATTTTAAGAAAAACAAACTTATCAACATTATAAGTAATTGAATTATATTACTTTAAATTAAAAAATCCACGTTAAAATAAATCACAATGACAAGTCTTCCACCATAGTGACAAACCTTCCACTTATCGGTGACAGACCTTCCACTTATTAGTGACAAACCTTCCACTTATCAGTGACAGGCCTTCCACTTATCAATGACAGGCTTTCCACTTATTAGTGACACGCCTTCCACTTTAAAAACTCTATATATTTGTTTTTAAACAAATAAAATCTGTCTAATTATAATTAACTAATTAATATTAATTAATACTAATTAAAATTAGCTAGCTATATTTTAAAAAAAAGTTAAGAAATGTTTTTCCCACATCTTTTGAATTCAAAAGATAAAAATATGACAAAGGAAATGTAGCAACTTGCTACAAATATCTTTATATTAAATGAAATCAAAGTAAATTCCTTAAGACAAATATGTCAACTAAAATCATTGCTGTAGCTAATCATAAAGGTGGTTGCGGGAAAACAACTACTGTAGTACATCTTGCTTCAGAACTTGCTGAATTAGGAAATAAGGTCTTAGTAATTGATCTGGATCCACAAGCAAATGCAAGTTTACATATAGGATTAAAACACCCTAGCGAAGTTGAAACTACATCAGCTGAATTACTTATTGGTGATATAAGTCTATTATCGGAAGCATTAGAAGAAGAAACAAAATTTAAAAATGTTTCCTTAATATATGGCTCATTAACTCTTGGTAAAACTGAAGATCAATTGAAAGATGATGCACCAAGACCATCCGAGGAACTTTCAAATAAATTGGAAATTCTAGAAGGATTATATGACTACATTCTTATTGATTGCCCTCCAAGCTTAAAATTACTAACCAGCAATGCTTTAGCCGCTTCGACACATGTTATTGTTCCAATTGAATCTGGTTCACAATACGGTCTCTATGGTGTTACTGATTTAATTAATCATTTAAGTAAAATTAGAAGAGTTAACCCTGAATTAGAACTCTTAGGTGCTTTATTAATTAAACATGATGAGCGTCAGAATGTATGTAAATTAATAAAAGATGAAGCATTTAATCAAGTTGGAGAATTATTGCATACCACAATTCCAATGAGCACTAAGGTTAATCAAGCTGCAATTTTGCAACAACCTTTATTATCTGTTGATAAAAACTCAAAAGTTCGAAAAGCTTTTGAAACTTTAGCACAAGAAATTGTTCAGCGTGTCGGATAATATAATTCTGGAAATACTATGGCAAGTAATAAAGAGCTATTGGCTAAACGTCTTCAGCAAAATACTCAAAAGCATCAACATGCCCAAAAGGAGCATATTAACGATGTCAAAGAGCTAAGACGTAATGTACAAATTACAGATATTCAGGCTAGCCCTAACCAGCCTCGAAAACTCTTTAATCAACAAGATATTGAAGATTTAGCAGCATCAATTGAGGAAATTGGGCTATTACAACCAATTGCAGTTCGTAGAATAAATGATAAATATGAGTTGATTGCTGGTGAAAGACGATTGAAAGCCCACCAATTTCTCAATAAGAACACCATTGAAGTAATCATTATTGATGCATCGGATGAAGAAGTTGCTTTATTAACATTAGCTGAAAATTTAAAGCGAGAAGATCTGACAGATTATGAAATATATGTTGGATTAACTTCTTTGGATGAAAAATTAAAAAAAAATAAGCAGAAGTTAGCAAAGTCATTAGGTATGAATCGTGAAGATATGTATAAATATTTATCTTTTGAAAAATTACCTGGAGAGTTGATTGAAGATTTGGAAAAACAGCCGTCATTATTAGCACGGACCGCTGCTACAGCAGTGAAAAAGTTTCTATCAGATCATGAAGAAAACCATGAAAATGCTAAAGAAGCATTATTCGAAGCATGGTCAAAATTGCTTAAAAAAGAAGTTGAACAGACAAAACTGGCATCACTAGCTGAAAAAATCTTTAAGTCAAGAGAAACGAAAGAAGTAATTCAAACTTCAATTGTACATAAAATTGAATATGATGGGAAAGTTGCTGGTAATATCAAATTTGACCATAATACATTAAAGGTATCTTTAAAAATAGGACAATTTGATGATCAAAATTTACTAGAATTAGAAGCTTTCCTAAAACGAATGTTAGAAAAATAAAGTAAAAAAATAGTGTAGCAACTTGCTACACTATTTTTTGCAATTAGGAAAATTTATATAAGTAGTCATAATAATATTTTCATAAATTTGTCATGTAAATTGAATATTTAAAGCGTATTTTTCGACCATCCTAAGATGAGTCGATACAATGCCTTGGTATAAGAAAAAATTTAATAAACAATCAATAAGTTTGGCATGCTGTAGTTTAGGTGTAGTTATTTTAACGGGTTGCCAAAGTCTTGCTTTAATTCAATCAACTTCTGCTGCAGTACAACCACTAAAACAGCCTCAACGTGTGGTTTTTTTCTTGGGAGATGGAATGGGTATCACGACACTGACAGCTGCACGAATTTATGCTGTTGGTGAAGATGGCCAACTGCCGATAGATCAATTGCCAGAGTCAGCATTTGTTCGTACTTTCTCAGAAGATGCACAGGTTACAGATAGCGCACCATCGATGGGTGCCTATATGACAGGTGTAAAAATGAAAAATGAAGTGATATCCATGCAGACTGGAACAATTGCAGTAGAACCAAATCAGGCCGGAAATCATCAATGTGGAACCAATCCTCAGAACCAGAATAAACAAGACACCCAAACTTTACTCGAATTGGCCAAAGCACGAGGTTGGGGTACAGGGGTAGTCACAACAACGCGCATTACGCATGCTACACCAGCATCGACTTATGCCCATATTTGTCATCGTGATGCTGAAAATGACATAGCATCCCAATTAGTACCAAGTTCGCAAGGTGATACCTATCAGCGTTATAACGTCAAATTAAAAGATGGGGTTGATGTGATTCTAGGGGGGGGTAAGCGTCAATTTCTGCCGAAAGATCAAGGGGGAGAACGGATAGACCAACGGAATTTGATCGCAGAAATGCAACAAGCAGGCTATCGAGTGGTCTATGATCAAACTCAACTCTCCCAGATGAAGTTAGGAAAGAACGAAAAATTATTGGGTTTGTTTAATACTAGCCATTTAAATTATGACTTAGATCGAACCAAAAAAAACTTGCCTGAACCTAGCTTAAAGCAAATGACGTTGGCCGCTTTGGACATTCTAACCCAAAATAAAAATGGTTTTTTCCTGATGGTTGAAGGGGGGCGTATAGACCATGCTTTACATGACACCAATGCTAAGCGTGCATTACAGGATACGATTGCCCTAAATGAGGCTTTGGATGCAACCATTAAAAAACTTCGTGAAAGTGATCCTGAGTTAAAAAATACCTTGATTGTAATAACTGCAGATCATGATCACACTCTAATTTTAAATGGCTATGCCAAGCGTACTGGAAAATATGTACAAGGTCAGGAAACCAGTGTACTAGGTTTGGTTAAAAACTATGATCGTGCGGGTTTTGCCAAAGATATTCATGGACAACCTTATCCGATTATTGGTTTTGGTACGGGCAAAAAGCGTCCGACTCAAAATCGGATGGATGACCTAGTAATCAATTTGAAAGACAGTGATATCTGTCATCCAGTACAGGGTCCACAACCTAAACAAGGTGAGAAATATAGTTTTACTTATACTTTGAGTGAAACAGGCTGGTGTACGGGTGCTGCTGCAGATGACTTCCAGCAAGAAGCCGTGATTCAGACAGGTTTTAAAGATAAAGAAACACATGGTGGGGCTGATGTTTTCTTAGGTGCCATAGGGCAGGGAGCCGAGCAATTCTCGGGTAGCTTAGAGAATGTTGAAGTGAACCATCTGATTCGCAAGATCACAGGCTTATAAGTAGAGGGATATCCAATGAACAGTACATTAAAAACTTTCCCTTACCTGTTGACGCTTTTAACTACTGCAATCACCTCATGCGGTGTATGTGCTGAAAATCATTCAGATTTTAGTCCAACAAAAAATATCATTTTCTTTTTAGGTGATGGTATGGGACCTACTACGGTAACAGCAAGTCGGATTTATGCTGTAGGAGAAAATGGCAAACTGGCTATGGATACGATGAAGCATGCGGCCCGGATTAAGACCTATTCTGAGGATGGTCAAACCACAGATAGTGCGCCTTCTATGGGTGCTTATATGACAGGGCAAAAGAATAAAAATGAAGTGATAGCCATGTCGACGGGTACGGTAGCCGTTGAGCCTGAAGATGGATCACTTCCGAATGGAAAAAGCCTGGCCAAAGCTGTAAACCGATGTCCTGAGCAAGGGAGTAGTGTGGCAGCAGGGACGCCTGCATTATCTATCTTGGAGTTGGCTAAAAGTAAAGGTAAAGCGGTCGGGGTGGTGACAACGACAGAACTGACCCATGCGACCCCTGCTGCAACCTATGCGCATATCTGCCATCGTGATGCGCAGTATGATATTGCCCTACAAGCTGTTCCCAAAGGCAAGGGCTATAACCCAAAGTTGTTAGATGGGATTAATGTGCTGATGGGGGGCGGCTTAAATCATTGGACAGCGTTTGATGCTGTAGCTAACCCTAAAGGTCGTTTGGACGGTCGGGATTTACGAGCAGAGTTAAAACAACAGGGCTATCAAATAGCATTAACCCAGAATGAACTTGCTCAGACAGTCAATAATCAGAAAATTTTTGCGGTGTTTTCTGCTCAGTCGCATTTAAATTATGACCTAGATCGCTTAAAGAAACAGATCGATACTGAGCCCAGTTTGGCGATAATGACCAGTAAGGCAATTGATGCCCTAGAAGCGCAAAACCAAGGGCAAGGCTATTTCTTAATGGTTGAGGGCGGACGTATTGATCATGCCTTACATGGCAATAATGCCAAACGTGCCTTACAAGAAGCCAAGGCTTTTAATGATGCTATCCAGACAGCGTTCCATCAGGTGGATCTCAGCAATACTTTAATTGTAGTGACCGCAGACCATGATCATGTCATGACCTTCAATGGTTATGCTGCACGTACAGGGCGCAGTACAGCAGACAATCCTGGGATTTTAGGTCTCAGCTATGATTACAACGTCGCAAAAGAGCAAAATGGCTACAGCAAAGTGCTGGCTGATGGTCAGATGCATAATCCTTATCGTGATGTGAATGGTGCTACAGGCACCACATTGGTGTTTGGCAATGGTACAGGATCACGGTTAGATATTCGTGAAAGCATCAGTAATGAGCAAGCTTTTGCGGATGACTATAAGCAAGAAGTGGGTGTGCAGTTGGAGAAAAGCGAAACGCATGGGGGCGGTGATGTGATGCTTTTTGCAGAAGGCCAAAACTCGAATCTATTCAAAGGGACACATGAAAATACCTGGGTCTTCGAACAGTTAAAAAAAGCGTTTGGATTTTAAATGAAGACAATGCTACAACAGTTGTTTAAGCCGCAAAGTTCACTCATTGCATTCTCTTTGTATGCCCTGAGTTCATTGGCGTGGTCAGCAGATGAATATCGCATTAATTACCGCATTGAGCGGCTTGATAGCAATGGTGTGACCACGATTCAACAATATAGCGATAAGATGATTCGCGACGAACATAATGTTTGGATTGAGCGTTTAAATACTCAAGAACATGCACATACTGAAGCAGGAGAGCATGAGCATCAAAGCTTTGATCATGCGATTCAATGGCTACAAAAAGATAAGCCAAGTGAAATGAAAACCAAAGATGAGGCTTTTCAACGTTTCTATATCTTGCCTGATGAAAAAATGCGAGTGCGTTTGCAGGATGTAGAGCAAGAAATGCTGGGCATGCGTAGTTGCTGGCGTTGCGAATATAGCTTAATTCAGCCTGACTTATTAAAGCACGTTCCAGCTATTCAAAGTCATGCTGGTGTTCAGCATTATCAAATGCATCAAGCAGGTCAAACCTTGAATATCGTATGGAATGAAAAAGATCAGATTGTAGAACGCTATGAGTTACGACGTCCTGCGCAAGGTTATTCAAAGGTATTTTCAGTACATAAAATGAAATCACCAATTTCAACACCGTGGATACAGACTGAAAAATATAGTGACCGAGATTATTCCGATTTTAGTGATTAAAGTGGATCGGTCATTCTTCATTTTGATATGTTTTAGAGTTGATCCTGTTGAATCATCGATAAAGAGGACGCGTTTTTGACTATTTTACGAAGTAAAGAAGAGATGTTCAGTTAAAGCTAAAGGACTAAGATTGCGCTGCTTGTACCGTTAAGCCACTCCAACGTTTAAAGGCCCGACGAAAATTAGTAGTGTCATTAATCTGCAAGTATTGAGAAATCTGTTCAGTTTTAAAGCCGTGTACACGATATAAGTGTATGGCTGTGTGTAACCGGCTTTGATCCAGTTGTGCTTGGAAATGGGTTTGGTGTTTCTTTAGTTTACGTTTCAATGTCGCAGAACTCATTTGAAAATGTTCTGCCGTGTGTTCAAGTTGGATATTACTTTGAATATTCTGCATCAGATACTGATGCACACCCAGTAAAAAGCTCTGTTGGAGATGCTGAGCACTCATGTATTGCAAAGCCTGCTGATGACTGATGGTCGCAAGCGTTGCTGAGGCACCAGGCAATGGTTCATGAATAAAATGGCTAGGTAAGCTCATCATATTCATTGGACGGTTAAAGGTCAGGTCTCCGCCAAGGTGCGTCCAATATTGCTCAATATAGTCTGGCTCATTAAAGTTAAACTCAAAGGTCCAAGGTAACTTGCTTTGATACAACTGTCTGCTTAAGGCCTGTATTGCACTCATTGCACTTTCAATAAAAAAGCGATTTTCAATTTTGTTTTCGTCTAGCCAATAGAGATGGATCTGGTTCGAGCTATACATGATACGAGGACAGAGCCAGGGCGAAACTGAAGCAAAAAAAGTTAAATAGCGATTCAAGGCATCATCTAAGGTCGATGAATAAAGCATGGCTTTAATTGCATCATTGAATGGAGTGGTTAAACTGCGCTGACCAAATAAGAAGCTGATATCCTGATTACGAAAGTACTGTTCAGCATTTTTAAGGATGTGCTGGAATTGTTGCTGATTTATCAGCTTATGACCAGAAAAAATATCTTCAATAAAAAGCCCACTACCGCGAAGTAACACATGATGGTCAACTTCATGACTAGCCGCCAAATCAATCAATATTGATAGCTGATGATGGGCAGGAATAAAAGAGTAGTCGCATTCAAAACTCATACGCTTACCCGTTGTACTGCATAATGCTTTTTCAACTGCATGAGTTGTTGATTTAAGGCATTGAGTAATTGTTGTGGTTGATCATAGTGTTGAATTGAACAGGAGGTGGTTAATGCTTTTAGGGGAATATGGACAGACAAATCGCGATGATAATAGGCATTGGTTATGATCATACGTTCTAATTGATGGGCAATATTTTCAGCTTGTTGTGCTGTGGTATTGGGCAATAATACGATAAAGCGATCCCCAGCAAAGCGGCAAAGTAAATCATGTGGACGCAAATTTAGGCTCAATAATTGAGAAATATACTGTAGGACAGAAGTACCCTCATCAAAGCCGTATAGCTGGTTAATTTGGTTGAAATTCTGCATATCGATCAAGAGCACGGTTACATCACTTTTAACGATGTCATCTTGTTCCATGATTGATTTAAGTTGAGCCTTAAAATAGTTGGCATCAGCTAAGGGAGTAAGCGCATCGAATAAACGATGGTCCCTATAGACACGCTCACGCTTTTGCATCTGTTTGGATATGGCAAGCTCTTCTTGATGCCAGAAATAGATCCCTGTGGTCAGTAAACATAGACCAATCGGAAAGGGGATGGATTCTAGCCAAGCATCCCAAATGATTTCTTTGGGTAAGCGGATAAACTCATCCAAAGTATCCATCCACATATGGAAGAAAATAAAGCACAGTCCATAAAACATATAATGGGTGACTCGACCCAAAGGACGGCTTTTGACAATAAAAAAGATCCAGATTCCGATAAAAACAGTCGCTCCACCTTCGCCTAAAATATCAACCCAATTCCATTCATGAAGGGATTTGATCTGCCCTAAGCGAATAAATAGCCATAATGAGAGCGCGCAGAAAGTTGCTAACAATAAGAAAGGCTTGCGGTAATAAGCAAAATATTTCGGCATAACGTGTAGAGAAGGTCTATTTGGGCACAAGCTAAACAGGTTTAGATGACAGTTTAATGGCAAGTGTTAGAGTCAAAACAGATCAGGCTATTTTGAGCTTTTAATGATGAAAGTAAGGGAAAACCCTGTATTTACAGTGAATATGTACCTTTTAATTCGTCAAAGAATAGATTTAGACAGATCAAATCAGCTCATTGGGCAACAAGAAACCCCTCAAAAGGTCCAAATGGAGAGGGAGGGAATCATTGCTGTCACATCCTGTTCATATTCACTTTTTATTGTGCGCTCAAACCATGCCACTTTGGCCTGAGGGGAAGAATACAATGAGCAATCTGAATAGCCGTTTAGTCAGAAATAAACGTGCGGGCTTTCAGCTCAGCACACTGGTCTTGTCAATGTTAAGCCTGACACATGTTTATGCGCAGGAAGAAAATAATGTGGAATACGTGCAGGTCATTGGACAAGCCGCAAGTATAGATAAAGCACTAAAAGAACAAAAACGTGCGGACCAGATCAGCAGTGTGGTACATGCCGATGGGATTGGACAATTACCCGATGATAATGCAGCAGAAGCTTTACAACGTATTCCTGGGGTGTCTACCGAACGTGATCAAGGCGAGGGGCGTTTTGTTTCAGTGCGGGGCTTGGGGGCGGATCTCAATTCAGTCACCATTAATGGAACCCTCGTGCCTGCACCTGAAAGTGACCGTCGTGGTGTAGCACTGGATGTATTGCCATCGGAGTTGGTGCAATCGTTGGCTGTGGTCAAAACCCTGACTCCAGATATGGATGCTAATTCTTTAGGTGGGACCGTTCAGGTCGAAAGTTTATCGGCTTTTGATCATGATGGCTTGTTTTATACCAGTACAATTGAAGGCAGTTATGATGACAAACGGGAAAAATATAGCCCTAAAGCATCAGGTGCGATCAGTAACCGTTTTAGTGTAGGTGAAGGTCAGGATAACCTCGGGGTGGCATTGGCCCTGAGTTATCAAAATCGAAAGTTTGGTTCTGATAACGTTGAAACTGGTGGCGCATGGGATGGTAATGCGCTCGAAGAAACGGCAATGCGTCAATATGATATCGAGCGAGAGCGCATTGGTGCGGGGCTAAATTTTGATTACCGTCCTAACGATACGGGTGAATATTATTTAAGAACTTTATACAGCCGTTTTAAAGATACCGAATCGCGTCAGGAAGTCGCCGCTGAGTTTTCTGATCCATTGCTGGCTGGACAAAGCGGTGATGCAGAAGTGACTCGCTCATTGAAGAGCAGAGAGGAGACTCAAGAAATTCAGTCTTTTGTTTTAGGCGGTAAACAAGGGTTCGGCACCTGGACCGTTGAAGGACAGTTGGGCTATAGCGAAGCATCAGAGGAAAATCCAGGCGGAATTTCTGGGGCAAAATACAAGGCAGAATTAAGTAATGTGGGTTTTAGCAGTACACAAAAACCAGTGATTACGGCAGATCAGGATCTTTACGATGCTGCGAACTATGAGTTGGATTCGATTTCTTGGGAACAATCCAAAACCACGGATAAAGAGTACAACGCAAAGCTAGATTTTCTCAAAGACTATATGTTGGGTAATTATGCCGCATCGTTTAAGTTTGGCGGCAAGATTAGTCAACGTGAAAAGACCAACAATACTGATGAGTGGGAGTACGAAGACTTGAGTACCTCAAGTTCGGACTTTAACTCCAATAGTGACTATGAACTCGGCCAGTTTGGTCCCAGCCTCAATGTAGATGCGATTAAAGCCAAAATTAGCGGTCTCAACGCCAGTGACTATGTCGTGGCAGATGGTTCAATCATTAACGATTTTAAGTCAAATGAAGACATTCAAGCCGCCTATTTGATGAATACGGTCGATTTAGACCAACTTCGCGTGATTGCCGGATTACGTTATGAGAACACCCAATTTAAAGCGCGTGGTTTTGAGTTTAATGATGATGTGATCACATCCACCCAATATGAAAATGACTATGATCATTGGTTGCCGAGTTTACATTTCCGTTATCAACTCGCAGACAATGCCTATCTTCGTGCTGCATGGACCAATAGTGTAGTACGACCGAACTTTGCACAAAGTGCACCAGGTGTATATATCGATGGTGATGAGGCCGAGTTTGGTAATCCAATGCTAAAGCCATTGGAGTCCTCGAACTTCGATTTAGGGGTTGAAAAGTATTTGGGTCAAGCCAGCATGGTCGGTTTTTATGCATTCTATAAAGATATCGATAACTTCATTTACAACACCAATATTGCTGGGACAGGGCAATGGGCTGACTTTGATGAAGCGATTACTTATAAAAATGGTAATCAGGCCAAACTGTATGGGATGGAATTTGCTTATTCACAGAAGTTTGACCACTTAGCAGCGCCATGGAATGGGATGTTATTGGGCTTTAATACGACTTTCAGTAAGTCTGAGGCTGATATCGATTCGATGAAAGATGGCGAGATGCTGAGTCGTCGTATTCATCTGCCGAACCAGTCCGATGTAGTGGGTAATCTCATGCTGGGCTGGGAAAATGAACGCTTTGGCGTACGTCTTTCTGCAAACTATAAATCGAGCTATTTGTATGAATTGGGTGAGATCGATGCGCCTGAAAAAGACATTTATACCGATGACCAAGTCTTTCTCGATTTCAGTAGTCACTTGAATTTATCGAAAAACCTGCAGTTGAAGTTTGATATACAGAATATAACCGATGAAGTCTATTACAACTATTCCGGTTCTAAAGCCTATAACGCGCAATACGAAGAATATGGTCCAGCCTACAAGCTTGCACTGACCTATACCCATTTCTAAACCGAATTAAATATTAGTCCTGAGGTTTTCTCTACATGAGAAGACCCGAGGCGGTTTAACCCAATTTTGAGTATTTTTATGAATGTTTCATGTTTTAAGTTGTCGGTTTTAACCAGTTGCATCTGGCTACTGACCGCATGTAGTCAACACGGGATTTTAGCATCGGCTCCGAGTAGCTCAGCACTTCAATCCTCAACACCTCAGCTGGATCAACCGCAAGCAGCAAAGCTGCAGTTACGTGAAGTCGACATCAATGATGCTAAAGCTGAAGATATGCAATGGTTAAGTTTGAGCACCTGGCCTGAAGTTGCTGGAGTGTTAACAAGTAAAAATAAAGGGTTGCTGTTTCTAGACGATGAACAAAATGTCTTGCATCAAATTCAGGGTCAGTTTGGACGTTTTGATTATCGCATTGGTGCAGAGCGTTTATTGATTGCTACCTCGAATTTGCAACAACAGCAAATTCAGCTCTTGAGTATGAACTTGCAGAACAAAAGCTGGGATAAATCGGTTTTTATTCCAAAACGTACCTTTAAGTCCGAGGATGTCTGCTTATACACCGACCCACAAGGTTTAAGTTTTGCATTCCTGGTGGGTGAAGAGGGGATTGGTGAGCAATGGTTGGTTGCCAATCATGAAAAAGCACTTGTGCAACCCAAACTGGTCCGACGTTTAAGTTTTCCGCCCGCGAGTAGTGTCTGTAAAGTGAATGATACTTCGGCTGAACTATTCATTAATGAGGCGAATGTGGGGGTTTGGGCATATCCTGCACATTCTGAAGCGGACATGGTACGCCAAGCTGTTGACCTTGTAGAACCTTTTGGTTCGATTCAAGGTACACCTTCTGCCATTGCGATTGTGGATGATCAGGTAGCGGTATTAGATGAAGAAAAAGCATTACTTTACCGTTATCAAAAGCAAGATAAGCACTGGAATAGATTATCTCCTTTAGTGCTGGATACAGTAAAAGAAGCCGAGAGTCTAAGTATTCGTGGCAATGCTAGCGATAAAGCACTGCTGATTTTAGATGATAAAACTGCCAAGACCACAGAGCTTGAATGGCCAACGCAGGCAACCCAGCGCACAGCAAATATTGTCACGATCCCTGCAGAAGTCCAGACTGAGGGTGTCCCAAGCACAGGGGATGCTGCTGATGATCCTGCCATTTGGCATAACGCAGCACAGCCGAGCCAATCCCGCATTTTAGCTACAGACAAACAAGGAGGCTTGCAGGTGAATGACTTACAGGGGAAAACGGTACAGTACCTGCCTGTAGGTCGGTTGAACAATGTCGATGTCCGTCATGGTTTTAAGTGGGGTAATCAGACTGTTGATCTGGCGGTGGCATCGAACCGAGACCATAACAGTCTGCATGTCTTTGCGATCCAACCTAACACAGGCAAGGTTTCAGTACTTGGCGAGCTTCCAACAACGCTAGATGACATCTATGGCATCTGTATGTACCGCGATGCTCAAGGTGAAATCTATGCCATTCCGAACGATAAAAATGGCACGTTTATTCAGTATCACATTACCGCAACACAGCAGAAATTGCAGGCTCAAGAAGTCCAACGTTTTTCCGTGAAAACGCAACCTGAAGGTTGTGTAGTCGACGATGCCACTGGACGCATTTTCTTAGGTGAAGAAGATGTTGCAGTATGGGTTAAAGATCTTAATCCAAAGGCTCAGCTACCGATGCAGCAAGTACTTGCTGTGGGAGATGTCTTATATGACGACATTGAAGGCATGGGACTTTATAACGCAAAAGACAAAAGTTACCTAGTGGTATCTAGTCAAGGCAATGACAGTTTTGTGGTTGTGGATAGCAAAGCACCGTATACAGTTCGGGGCGCATTCCGAGTAGGGATTAACACTGAAAAAGGGATTGATGCCGTTTCAGAAACCGACGGTTTGGATGTGAGTTCTCAAGATTTTGGCGGTAAGTGGAAACAAGGCATGCTGGTGGTACAAGACGGACGCAAACGTATGCCAGAAAGCAACCAGAACTTTAAGTACGTTCCTTGGGAAAAAATAGCACAAGCCCTGCACTTGGACTAAATGCTAATTCAGTATATGGGCTGGTGTAGCAAAGCACAGCCCACTTTTATAAATACCTACGCTGCAGCAAGCAGCAATTAAAAAATTGGGGAGCGTTATGCAAGCAACAATGGATCAAATGTCAGTGTGGATGCTGATTAGTCATGCCAGTGTATTAGTCAAAATCGTGATGATGATTCTAGTCTTAGCTTCCATGGTGAGCTGGTATCTCATTGTACGCCACGGCATGTTACTGCGTGGACAAGAACAACTTTGGCACCGTTTTTTAAAGAACTTTAGACAGCAAAAAGATTTAAACCAGTTACAGCAGGAATACCAGCAGTCTGAACAGCACAAAGGGGTGGTCAGTATCTTTCAACATGGGGTTAATGAATATCATCAACTGATGAAAGATGAAAAGCTCACTACGGCTGATGTAATCGATTGTGTAGAACGTCGTTTACTCAGTAGCATCAGTGAAGAAGAAGAAAAGCTCCAGCAAAATCTGACTTTCCTTGCAACAGTAGGCTCTGTTAGTCCTTACATCGGCTTGTTTGGAACGGTTTGGGGCATTATGAATGCTTTTATTGGACTATCTGGTGTTGAGCAGGCGACTTTAAATACTGTTGCACCAGGCATTGCAGAAGCTTTGATTGCGACCGCAATAGGCCTATTTGCAGCCATTCCTGCTGTAGTGGCTTACAACCGGTTTTCGGCACGTGCTGACAAGTTATCTAGTCGCTATTACGGCTTTGCCAATGAGTTACAAACCAGAATTTACCGTTTGCTTGGACATACTGAGCGCAGTTCGCGTTAAGGGGTAAGAGTCATGATCAAGCGTCCTCAAAAGTTGAAACCCAATGCAGAGATGAATGTAGTCCCCTATATTGATGTCATGCTGGTGCTGTTGGTGATTTTTATGGTGACGGCACCGATGCTGACACAAGGGATTAAAATTGATTTACCTAAAGTCGATGCCGATGTCATGCCAGCGTCACAACAGCAGCGTATCGTGACTTTATCCATTCAGGCGAATGGCCAGTATTACTGGAATATTGGTTCAGAAGTGAATACAGAAAAAGTGACTGATCAAGCGATCGATTTAAGCAGTATGCAACAAAAATTAATACCCATGATCCAAAAAGATCAAAGCCTACAATTCTATGTTCGTGCAGATCAGAATGCTGACTATCAATTAGTTGCACAGGCCATTGCAGCCTTACAGAAGAGTGGTGTGACCAACTTGGGCTTAATCACGGAGGAACCACAATCATGATGGCAATAGCATCAAAAATCAGTTTTCGTGATCAGGGGCTAGCTTTAACAGTCACAGCAGGCTTACATATTGCGGTGATTGCCTGGCTTGGTACGGTTGAAATGCATGAAACATTCAAAGAGCCTCAGCCGAAAACGATCCAATTGCAATTTATCCAACTGCCACCACCAGTCCAAGAGCAGCCAAAAACAAAACAGCCTGAAGCCGTGGTTGAGAAAAAAGTTGCTGATCAGCCCCCTCAAAAAAAGCAGGTTGAGCAGCCTAAAGAAATACAGCTGAAAACTGATAAAAAGTTTGTGGAATCCAAAAGTGAGAAAGTTGCGCCTGTGGCCAATAAAAAACCACAGCAGGTGTTAACTGAAAAACCAAGTACAACAACAGAAACTAAGAAAGTAGCAGAGATTGAACCGAAGTCAAACCTTGCAACGCAGTCTATGAATGACAAGCCGACAACATCAAAAGCACAATCCAGCGAAACAGCGACTTTTGATGTTAAAAACTACCAACCGGTTTCCAAAATTGCACCTTCATATCCTGAATCAGCTTTAGATCGAAAGATCGAAGGGGACTGTACAGTTGTTTATAGCGTGAATGAAAAAGGAAGAGTTGAAAATCCAAAAGCACAAGGTGATTGTCACCCGATGTTTGTACGTCCTTCAATACAAGCTGCACTTAATTTTAAGTATCAGCCGAGATTAGTCGATGGCAAACCGACGAGTGTGCTGAATGTTAAAAATACATTCCAATATCGAATTTCATGAAATATTAGTTGTAATAACACTAAATATAAAAAAAATGGAAGAATAATTTACTAAGTTATTGTTTTTAAGTTGATGCTTGTTTTGTATGGGGGTGATAATAACTTCTGATTACTAGTTTTTACCTTAAATATACCGATTGAAAGATTCATTTAAAGGCTATGAATATATGAGTTTTACAGTTTGGCTAGGTCAGCATGAGTACTTTTCACAAGATTTAAGATCGACCATGAACGTGATTAAGTTATAGGGGATTGATGAAATAGTTTTTATGAATTTCTGGCTTTCTGGGCTGATTTTATCAAATTCATGTCTATGCAAAATTGCGACATATTTCTCGTGCTGGTAGTTATCCAGAGTTTGGTCTGCATCTATCCATAGTGCAGACCTTTTTTTATGGTGACAGTTTTTTCTTAGTGATTTTCGATCTGGATGTAGTGATTTCACGTTTGCAGAACATATCTTGGCGGTGATCCATCTAATATTCGTGGTTATAAAGCGAGCTAATTCACAGGTTCTACAGATTATGTAGCGACTAACTATATCAAAGTCTATTTGCAGTTGATGGTTGGCGCTTAGTTTATATTTACGCTTAGGTTGCCGTTAAAAAATCAATATTCTGTTGAATCCGTGATTGAATCATCTGTAGGGTAGATTCTCGAATTTGATTGGGATAAAGGCGCTGCGCAATTTGACTGAATTGAAGTGCAATTTCACGCATAGCCAAGAAGATCTCATCGACTTCTAGAGTAGTCAGATTAGCTTCTGAAGTACCGAGTTTATGTATGTCATTTCGGGAAATATTGAGCGCTTCGCCCATAATGTCCATTTGATGATAACCACCTGGACCTTCACAGAAGGTTACATCATAGGCTGGAGCCAATTTCCATTGACCATTTTTTGCCATGAGAAATGAAAAGTTCTTGGTATGGTCATCCCGATTATTGAATAGCACATTAAACACAGCGCGTTTAAAAGCATGCATCCTTTCTCGCACATCTTGCGTACACATCAAGGTTGCCCGGAGAAAATTGCGATAGTCTAGGCTACCTGGAACTTTATAGTCTGCTCCAGTATATGCAGCCAAACTCTGCATTGGAATCCGCATGCCATTTTGACGGTCGAATCGTTTAGAAGCAAAAGCCGTTAAACCATTGGGTAAATTAAAGAAATGGGTATCTGGAGTCTCGATTGCACAAAGACGTAAACATTCAGCATAGACGGCTTCAATGGCACAAACTTCAGGATGCTCTTGCTGAGCAGGAAACTTAATCAGCCAGGCTTCATGTTGATCAGAAGCTTGCGTTGAAAACTCTAGGCTAATAGGATCTCGGTAAACCAATGCTTTGGGTCTGGCACCTTGGGGGGAGCCACCCATGACCAGCAAATGTTGTAAAAATTCGCCACCTTCTCCTTTGAGGACTTCTTGGACTTCCTGTGCCAATTGCGGCAGGGGAATATTCTCTGACGTTTGCATCTCTGCGACACAGGGTTCAAAGGAGAGGGCACCCATTGCATGGGTGCTAATATAAGTTAGACGTTCCAAAGGGCCGATTCGTGCTGGATTCAGTCCAATTTTTCGAAAATATCGATCCATCAACAACATGCCCCAACCATCCGGCAAAGCATCATAGATTGGACCAGGTAGTCCCATCTGGTGAGTAGGAAATCCTTGTCTCAGTGGCAGACCGTTTAACGGTAATAGGTAAGAAGAGAGCTCAATACTGTGACTTATTGCTTCAGAACTATATTCAAAAGCAATGGTGGGTCTACCTGTGGTGGCTGTTGAGCTAATCAGCGTTCCCCATAACCATGATTCGCCCCAACCGTTGTAATAAACATTAAGTCTATTGAGCATTATCCCTTCCTCTTAATACGGTGGCGCTTACTTTGACTCTCATAGCGTAGAATGTCATTTACACTGTTAAGCTGAGGTTTAAACAGCTCCTGAAGTTCGTTTAATCGACCCAAGACCATTGCAATACGGACTAAATTTTCAACAGATACATTTCGTCCCGCTTCAAGATTCGAAACCGTATTCACGCCGACACCAGCGCGTGCTGCAACCTCAGCTTGAGACATCTCCAAAAAGAGTCGTTGCTTACGTAAACGCTCACCTAAAAGAGTCACAACTTCTTCGGGTTTAGTAAAATATAAATCCATTAAATTGGGGTTAAAGATTAATTAATTTAATTAAAACACAAAATAATGGAATTATTCTACAGATATCGTGTAGTTAAGGTTAGCTTTGTTGCGCTGTACATCGAAAATTAAGTATGGTCCTTGGGTGTCGGTTGCTGAAAATCATCAGGATGTACTTTGACTGATTGTTGATACGGAGATTCCAGTATTTTCATTTTTCTTTCTAGGTCACATTACTTAGCAGGGGTTCTTCAAAAAGTAGCCATACTTTAAAAATCCTATAAATATTGAGGATATTTTCTTAATGCTTTCAATATAGCATGCAGCGATATGTAACTCGTACGGGCTTAATCTGCCTTTCAGTATAAATTTTTTTGGCGTGAGAGGGGGGAGGCGTGAGGACAAGCAATTGATATCGTGGATACTTCTAAATCATTTATGTAATAGAAGACGTCAAACATGGATTTAGGGGTAACAACACTAAATCTAAAAAAATTGGAAGAATAATTTATTAAATTATTGTTTTTATGTGGTTGTTAGTGATGTTGTGAATAATAATAACTTTTTTCTTGATGAATTTTACCTAAAAAAATGATCGGATAATTTTCTTTAAATGTCATGTATGCATGAATTTGATAGTTTGAATGGATCGGTATGTGCATTTTTAACAAGGTTAAGGATAGACCATAAACGTGATTAAATGGCAGGGGATTATTGAAAAATGAATGGATTTAAACACTACATGTATGCACGAAAAAAGTATCGCTGCGGTTCTGTGGACAGGCTATATTGAGCATTGAATGTAAATGATTCAGTAATTGTCTACATGCTATAAGACCAGCATGATGAAGAATGAAATGTAGTTGCAAATTTCTAACCTTGATTGAAAAGCATAGCGTTGTTATTCGGAGAAGTGAGGTGAGCCATCCTTCTCTTATTCACTTAAAATGATTCTTACTCAACTGATCTCGACTCATGTACTGATTCCAATTAGGCGGACAACAACTTTCAACCTCTATTTTTTCCTACCACATCTCTTGTATTTAATCCCTTCTTTGGAAATGTGATTCAGCATCACCGTTGGCAGTTGAATCAAATCAATGACATAGTTCGTTGGTTCAAGAAAAGCAGAAGAGGCTGCTTTATTGCAAAAGAGAACATTCGGATCAAATGGATTGGATTACACAAAAGCCATGATACTGCCACAGAGCAATTCACTTGCATGTAATCTGTAACATTCATTCTGGTCATCAGACGTTGATTAATCACTAAACACCATGAATTTATGTATAGGCAGTCTTTTTGATACATAAGTTGATTAACATGGTGCAAGTTTCATTGCTTAAAAATTTATCTAAATTAACGATATATTCAATGTTGGATAAGAAATCTGCATATTACGATCTTCACTTTCCGAAGAGTATTAATATTTCAAAGAATCGTGTTTGTTGGTCTATCTAGGAAATTAATCAGTGGATTGAAGCTAAATTGGCGAGTCGTTAAAGATTCGGGGCTTCGGCTCCCTAAATTGTTAGGTATTTTGGATAAAGCATATTTCAAAAATTTGAATTAATGGATTTAAATTGCCATAAAAACCTTCAATATTGGCTTGAATCCATTGTTGTTGAGAGTCAATGCGAGACCAATCAATACCATAACCACAATAAGCAATCAGATGCTCAAAGAAAATCCGTTGTGTACGTCCATTGCCTTCACGGAATGGATGTATGACATTAAGCTCACAATACAAATCGGCAAGTTGAGGAATCAGATGTTGTGGTGCTAAGCCTTGAAAGTACTTTTTTTCTTGAAGTGGTTTAAGTAATTTATTGGTTTCAATTTCAATACGGGAAAAATTACAAAAACGGGTGTCACCTTTGGAAATATCGATTTGTCTTAACTTTCCTGCCCAGTCGTATAAGTCGCCAAAGAGCTGCGCATGAATTGATTTTAAGTATTGTAAGTCGTAAGGTGGTTCAGCATATTCAATTAAGTTACTTGCCAATCCAGACAGTTCTAGTTCAGCTTGTTCTAAAATTTGTTCATCACGAATATTGAGTTTGTTCTTTAGGATATTTGTGCCAGGGTAACAATACAGGCTGTCACCCATTTCCCCATATTTATCCATACATGTACCTGACTAAGTTTCGGGTTGCGAATACTTCTTATATTTTTGCAAGATTTCAGCTTTACTTTGTTGAGTTGTTTGAGCTGTCGTTGTAATGCCTTCAAGCTTTAGGCTGGCTTGATAGTTTTGCGCACGTGTCGCTTGAATATATTTTTTTTTCTGTTCAGTGGTTCTGAGCATTTCGAAACTCCATTGATGCTACACGTGAAGTAAGTATAGCAGAGAATCTTTTTGATCAATGCTGCATACACAGCATTTCAAAATGTAATACAACGGTATTATTTCATGTAATAACAGAAAACTAAAAAAAAGTGGAAGAATTTTTAAAATTTAGACGACCCATGATAAGTAAACCATATGTATTTGTTGATAATTGTAATTTTGAGAAAATTTAGTTGATAAATTAAATGAATTTTCATATACAAAGATATGCTCATTTTTTATATCGATAAAAATGTTAAAATTTGACTATTTAGTAAAAAATATAGAGATTTTTATGGGGCAATTTATCATGCCCTTTTGCTTTGACCGACCAGATGTTCTGCTTGATATGGTGAAAATCAATTCAGAATTATTGAAAATCAAAAAGATTAAACAGAGTCAGAAAGTAGTAGTACAAGCAAAGTTCAAAGTAATCTATGTGAAAATTTGGCAAAAAATCTTGCTATTGATGCAAACGGAGCCAGGCTTACGTGTGCATTCTAATTATGTTGCAATCTTACAGTTGATACATAATCTTGATGATTTTATCGAAAAATCACAGCAACACTTGTGCTTTGAGAGAAAAGCTCAGAAAGAGCTGGATGCTAAATTTTTTGCTAGATTTTTTAAGCTGACAAAAAGTTCAATCAAAGATCAACTTTTACCAAATTGTTCAGATCGTAATGAATTTAACCAATGCAATTTGATAAAAAATTAAGCGAAAGCGAATATGCCAAAGATTGAAACAGAAGAGCAATTCTTAGATTTAGCAGAAAAATTTCAACAAGCTTATTGTCTATTACATGATGATGTTGTGAATACACAATTTGTCGATCTATCAGATGATTTATATGAAGAAGTCTACGCTCTATACAAATTAGCACAACAAATTTATAGCTATGTATCAGGCACTAGGCAGATTGGTAAGTATTCTTTTTTAGCTGCTGTGAGTTTTTTTGCATGTCCAGATACTAGTAATACACAAGAGCTGTCATCGGAACGCTATTTGATTCTACAAGCGAGTTTTTTAACATATCGGCAGTATCAAGAATTTGCAAAAATTGATAAAGCTGAGAATAAGCAAAAACATGTTTGTGACCTCTTACGCTATGTCTCACGATATGTGCTGGATTCTAATCATGCTGAATTATTTCATGAATGCAGTAAGCTGCTAAATTGTTATGTCATGTACGAACGTAATTTGAAAAAAGAGGATCGTAATCAACTTTTTAATATTAAAGATTTCAAACAAGTACAAGTCATAGAGTATTTATCGGCTCTATTAATAATTTTTAAAAGACTAGATGATCGTCGTGTTGTTCATCGTCAGCGTCAGTCAAAAAAAAGCAAAGTTTTGAAATGGCCAACTAAAAATGAACTCAAAAAATTTCGTGAAATAAAATCAGGTAAGCATGAAGATATCGGACATAACGCAAAGATCAGTTTTTATGATGCCTCTATTCACAAAGATGAAGATGGTGAAATTGAGTTATTGGATACTGAAGTAGAATTATACTCAGAAGATGAAAAAACTAAAAATTTTAATCATTTAATTAGTGATTATGCTGCGTATTACACGCGGCATCGCCAACGCCGTCATGCGCCATTTATTACAAATCCACATTATTTGGCGCCAGATATACTGAAGCAAATTGTTTATGTGTTAAGAGCTGAATTATCAGGACGACCGAGGAATGCGGCGATCGCTGCTGCCTGTTTATTGTCTTTATTGACGGGATTATCACCCGTTGCACTGATGAATTTTAATGACCTTATTCAGGAGGGTACGTTGATCCAAAATGGTTCAAGTAGACGTCGCGAATATTTACTCAAATTAAATCTTAAAATTACAGAGCAGAAGATTAAGAGCTTAAATCATGTGCGATGGAATGAAGTGATGACACATCAACTACATTTACCTTCTGCTTGGTTTGACTATATAGAACAAGCATCGAATCCACTAATTTCTTCAACACACATTAATACCAAACTTAAGAATTGGCTTGATAATCGGTTTGTAGGTTCGATCACTGTTGAAAAACTGCAGGCTCAATTATATTTTCATATATATTATGAAACATATAATGAATATCTTGCTCATGTAATTGCTGGGCGGGATAGTCAGCATCACATGCCTGGTATCTATTATGGAGGGCTACCGAAAACTCAACTCAGTAGCACATATCTAGCCTTTTTAGAAACAGCACTTACACCACATTCCTCGCAATTTACTGAAGACACGGCTGAACTCAAAATATTGCGACAACAATTCAAAGTGCAATCTGCATTATCTATAGGAAGGATAGGGAGCCAACTGGCACTTGAACCCGATTTTGTGAAAGAGCAATTCGATAATTTACATAGACATTGTCACGAAAACATCCAAAAAGATAAGCATATTATTAATCAACTTAATGCATATGCGTGTTGGATTTGGCATATCAGCTTGTTGAGTTTGGCAAGTCGGCCTAAAAAAAACCTGTTGGGGAATTTGGATGATTATTGTGTTGAGCTCAAGCTTTTATATGTAAACGATAAAAGAAATAGTAAAGCAAGAAAAGATGGTCGTTTTATCCCTTTATCTGATTTTTTCATAAAAACACTGCAAAATTACACTGCCTTTTTAGAACAAATTATTGAAGCGTACAGTTTATTTTTTAGACAAGTCTTTGCAAAGAAGAAGATTACTGTAAATGATCTTTTTGGCAAGGTCATTTTTAGTAAAGATAATCTTCCGATGACTATTAGAGAGTGGCAGAGTAAACGGATTAAGTTAATCCCGTTATCAAGGAGCTGGGTAAATACATATATGCAAGGAGTCTTTCCCAAAAAAATGTATTCGAACTGGTTACGTCATTTTGATATGAATTTTTTGATGCATGCAGAAGAAAAAGGGAAAACTGCTTTAGCATTTCATTTAATTCAGGCCCTCTATGGTCATGACCAACGTGACCGAGAGGCTTTTCATCCTCATTCTTCACTTATTCCGAATGTCTATGTACAGCAAGCCCGCCAGCAATTACAAGATAATATCAAATCTTTATCGATTAAACACTTAGAGCGAAAATAGTTGTATGCAAAAAATCAAAGAACTAATAAAACTACAACTAGACGATCTATTTGTTGATATTCAGAAATTGGTGAAAAAGTCGCTAGATAGACAGCCTTCTTCACCTGAAGTATTGACGCAAGACATGCAGCAAAAACTTGATCAGCAGATCGCCGAAAAATGGCATGACATTAAAGATAGTGTTGATTGTTTGAGTCAAAAATTGAGCCGAGATGAACAATCTAAACTGATGCAATTTACTGAAGATGAATTTAATAAAAGAAGGAGGCAATTCAACCAGAATGTAGATAAAAAATCATACAGAATTAGGCTAAATCCACATACTAAACGGATCGTACTGCCTAGAAAAATTGAGAGTACGGAGTCACGGTTAAAACAAGGGCAGTTACATGCTCAGGTACTCAACGCTTTGAAAGCGTATTGGAAAGTTTCACTTGGATATTGGGATGACCCTAAATATTTGTGGGGGGACTTATGCTTAAGTTTTATATATATTTCAGGCTGTGCAGATGAACAGCATCTGGTTGCTATTCAGCAGCAATTGCAGGAGGCCATTGAGCTTGGTACAGATCTGAATTGTTTTCGCTTATACCATTCGGACTACAAAAAAATCACTAATCCATTGTTGCTACATTATTGTGTTGAAAACTCTCAATATGGCAACGATGTAGAACAGAGAAAGTTGTACCAATGGAAGCATGTTTTTTTTAACCCATATGCTCAGTTCATCTTGCAATATTTAAAAAAGTTGAAAGCTACTCATAAAGAATATCGTCTGCAACAGTCAATTGAAGATTGTATTCTGGAAAGCTTGAGTCGCATGGGACGAAACAAAAGTTTGGGCGATCTGCAATATCAAGTTAAACGCCGTGGATTTCGTGCATTTAATGATGTGCAAATGGTACTTGAATTTAATCCAAACCTTAGCCTAGATATATTTTTAAGTAATGTACTTCAGCAAGAAATTAATACCGTCGCCTTACGGCCATCCGAATTTAGATTGCTATGGAGTAATGAACGTAATCAAGTCATGGAACTAGAGAATCGCCCTATTCATTTTGAACAAGAGCAGTTACATCCTGAAGTTCCGACGGCTCAAAGCAAATTACAAACGATTCCGTATGAGTTGATGTTGTTTGATCAAAAGAAACGTAAAGGTCAAAAAGTTGAGCGCTTAGATAAAAAGAGGAATAAAGAAGAACGCACGCTACGTTTTTGGCAAGAAACCAGAAGGGTGTTAGAGGAGAAGATGCGTGATGCAAATACGGAAGAAAAGTCTTTAATTGAAGCTCAACTACGCTTAATTCACTGGTTAGTGCATTTAAAAAAAAGAGGGCTTCAATTATCAACTATTGAAAGCTACTTAGGATCGTTTGCTAAAGAATTTATATTTGAAATTTGGCTTAATAAATTGGATTTAAAGCAACAATCTATTGATGATTATGAAGATTTATATCGACAGTTGTTGAAATATAGCAGTGAACGAGATGCACAAGCAACTCAACGTGAAGCTGTTAAAGGAAAAACCTCTCGTAAGATGCACCAAACAGCAGAATACCGTTTTGGTCGCCTAAAAGATTTTCATCAATTTTGTATAGAGAGTTTTGATGCACCAGAGGTATTGGTGTTACAGAATTCAAGTTTTAAGCATTTACAAATTTGCAATGCACGCCTAGTGAGTCCTTTGTTATTTGGCAAGCTTTTGGGAAAATTAGAACATTTAAGTCATGAGCCAACGGCATCAGAGTGGGTCGATCATCTGAGTTGTTTAAAGCTGATGTATTTACTGAGTTATAGAACTGGACTTCGATTAAATGAAGTTCGTTGTCTTAGAATACAAGATATTATTTGCCCAGAGTTACTTTATAAAGAAAAAGAAAATACAGCTTTTAATAATATCACGCTTCATATTCAGGATAACTCCTATCGCCGTCTGAAAACGAAAAGTTCAAATCGTCAAATACCATTGAAAATTGCCTTATCAGAACATGAGTTTTTAGTAGTACAACGTTACATACAACATCGTTATAAGCAATATTTTGTTAATCAGCAGGATGACCTACTTTTTAGTGTTAATAATCGTGTATTAACTGATCAATGTATTAGCAAAATTACAGTTGATTTGTTTAACCAAATATTAGGTATGCATCATGGCTTTAGTTTTCATACATTACGCCACAGTGCTGCCAACTATCTAGCAATAACTTGGCTCGGTTCAAAAGAAATGATCAAGACCTACACAGACTGTCCTTGGGTAAAAGCAAAAAAGATGCGTGATTTATTGTTTGGTGATAAAGCGCGTGCTCAAGAAGAGATTATTCAACATAAATGGCAGGTGCTTGCCTCTTGGATGGGGCATAGCAGTATTGAACAAACGGCTTCTAACTACCTTCATGTTTTGGATTTATTAGCAGTCGATCGAATTTATAATTCGCCGTGTATCATTTCCAAAAAAGTATTAGAACAGTATTTTGGTCCAGTGAAATCAAGTACAGAGTACATAAACTTAAATCGTTATACTCAGCAGCAGAAATGGTTTAATTCTTATCAGCAAACACAGCCAGTTGCGATGGCTGGCCAACAAGAAATGAAGTTTAGTATCGAGAATAGTACTCTGACGCCTTATCAACGTTTGATAAGTTTTAGAGATGGTCGTTTAAGCGAAGATACTCAAGCTCAAGAATGGATGCAGCGATGTCAATTTATGAGCACTAAATGGATGGACCCCAAAAATTTTAATTTAAAAACGAATTATGTTAGTGGTAAAAATTTAGATGTGGGTTGGTTTGATGAACTTTACGACAAAGCTAAGAAATTGACACGTTCTGATGAAATAATTCCTCTCCTTGATTTACATAACCAACATGATAAGGGGAAAGGTATACCTAAAGAGGTGAACGTGGTCAATACACTTAAGGCAGTATTATTATTTGGAAAATTACGTAAAAACTTTCTACATTTTCAATGCATAAAGAAAGATGATGAGCAACAAATTGCTAATTTTATTGCTGGTATAGAGCCAATTCTTGGAGATCACCTAAATTTAGACAAACAGAATTATCCAGTTAATCTGGAAGCGCGTGAGAGAACAGTTAAAATTAGTTTTCAAAGAGTTGTCGGCTCTAACAAAAAAAATGTTACTCCTCTCGTTATATTTAATTTAATGTTAAAAATCATGCAAGAAGATGAACTCTGGTTAAAATAGCCTAAGCAAATTAAAAAGGGGAATTTAAAAGCTTTAGCATCACAGTTTGATCACTGAATTTTAGACAATAGTGTGAAGATTAGCGTTTTGGTAAATCGATGAGCTAAAGTGTTGTAGTCCAAACCCGATCTGACAGTTACCCATTTTTTAGTGGGTCTGTTAGGTTAAATTTGAGCTAAATTTTTCTCAGTCCAAATTCATTTCCAATCAAGTAATGTTTCAAGTGGTGTGCGACCACTGCACAACTTAATTTACTGTTCCTAACACAGGTATCAACTTCGGCCTAGCCATCCTCGCTTTGCTAATGATCTCCACCAGCTCATCATAAGTCAGTTCAAACTTATCCTCACTATCAAAAACATAGACCATATTCTTGCCTTCATGTTCAGGAGGAGTAGGTGGTACAAAGCGTTTCGGGATAAGGAGTTGAGTAATTTGTTGGTCGGTTAATTTAAATAAGTGCATGTTTTTATCCTACTCTTGGTAAGTCAGACCATTTGGTTAAATATGAGGGTGATCTAAGGTTTTGATTCATGTGCCATGAGGCTTCTTGATTGTTGGCAATGCCCAGTGTGACTAGATTTTTCCCAAATCGTTCACTGATGGCTTCGATTGCATCTGAAAGTTTTTCGCGCTCTTGCTTATGCGAATAGTCCGTGAATAGGTCAGGCACAAACTTGGATTTGTCCGTAATTTCAAGCAGTACGATTCCTGCCTTTTTATACTTAAAACCCTTCTTAAATATCTGATCGATACCCTTCATCGCAGCCTTGGTGATGAGCAGTAGATCATCAGTATGCTCATGCATCTGAACCACGATGTAAGGCGAGTAGCGCTCAGTCTTATCAAAGCGACTGGTTTGGATATAGACCCCAATCATCTTGCAGATTGATCCATCATCTCGCATACGCTTCACAGCTCTCGCAACATAAAGCCGTACAGAAGCCTTGATTTCATCCATTTCATACACTGGGTTGCCATATGAACGGCTGATGATGATTTGCTTCTTCGCTACAGCATCGTCAGTTAGGTCGATACAAGAGAGGCCCTGTAGCTCAAGCACCGTCTTTTCCATCACGATACTGAACTGCTTTTTTATTTCTTTAGGATTGGCATTAATCAGATCTAGAACAGACTGAACACTCATGGCATTAAGTTTCTTACAGTTCTGCCTGCCTACGCCCCAAATTTCGGATACATTAACCTGTGCGAGTAGCGTTTCTGTAGAGCAAGGGTCCATATGGGCCAGATTACACACCCCACTGAAGAACTTATTCTTTTTGGCAAGATGATTGGCAATCTTGGCTTCAGTTTTAGAGCGACCAATTCCAATGCAGCAGGGTAGTCCCAACCAACGCCAAGCCTTAGCTCTCATGTCCTGCGCATATTCAGTCAGGTCAAATAGATGCTCGTAAGCTGTGAGCTTCAAGAAACATTCATCAATTGAATAGACCTCTTGGTCTCCTGGTGCAACATAGTCCCCAAGCAACTCCATAAAGCGCTTGGACATTTCGCCATATAAGGAGAAATTACTCGATAGCACCTGAATGTTATGTTGTTTGATTAGCTCTTTAATTTGGAATACAGGAACGCCCATCTTGATGCCTAAGTCTTTCGCTTCCTGACTTCTGGCCACAGCACAGCCATCATTGTTACTGAGCACAATGGTCGGGCGGTCATTCAAGGATGGATTAAATACACGTTCACACGAGACGTAGCAATTATTCACGTCGACTAACGCGAATATTTCATTTTCACTTTGCATGGTTATTCTTCTTTTTATGAGCGGTGATAAATACGTTTTAAATTGAAAGTCACCACACCCCAGATTGATATGGTCTGACTGTCATCAGGGATGATGTGATTGTAATTAGGATTTTCAGCCTTCAACCAAAGTTCTGGAAGCGGATAATCTTCATCTCCAAATATCTCTTTGATTTCAGACTTGGACATCTTATTGGTAATCATCAACCGTTTAATGGTTGATGCACTATTATCAATTAGAGCAACAACGATATCGTAATGCTTGGCCTCTATACTACGATCGACAATGATTGGGTCATTGATCTCAAAACCAGCATCAAGCATAGATTCACTGTCTACATAAGCAATGAATGTAGAAATAGGATTGTGAATCAGGAACTCATTTAGATCGAGCGCTTTGTCTTGTTCGTCCTTGGTGCTGAAGGCTGGACCAGCAGGAATACGCTCTAAAGAGACGGGAATTGATACTTTGAATTTTGGTAGTACTGCAGTAAGCCCTAATTTCTCAACAAGCTCATTTTGAACAGCGATTTGTTCAAGCACAGTATTGATGGTGGGGCTTGGCTTACCCTCTGGACCCATGAGCTCTTGTAAAGATGACCATGCGTCTTCAGAGAAGTAGATAGGCAACTTCTTAGACATGAGATACTCCTACGCTACGAGGCGTGTTTGGAAGTAGAATTTGTCTAAATAGGATATTACTAACAGCGTTTAAAATTCAAATTTAAAAAGTTGTGGATAAACAAGGATGCGTCAGAATAAGACGTTTTGTTTCTGCTCATCGCGTGGAAAAGTGACGAATTCATCAGGCATTTGAAAGAAATATTCATGCGCGTGTTCATGATCTGCTGTTAGCCAGTCTTTTCTGTACTGTTCTGGAATAACGATGATGGATCGCTTCTCATCCTTCGGTGCATGGAATTGCTTCATAAAAGGGTGATGGTCGGAATTGATGGTTAACATTGAAAATGAGCGTATTTTATTCCCATCAATCACGGTATCATCATAGATCCCTGCAACAGTAAAAGGCTGATCATCTTTACGCTTGATGGTGTACCAGTGTGGTTTACCATTGATGTATTTGGGTTCGTAGAACTCTTGCACAGGCACAAGACAAAACTTGCTGTACTTCCATGCATGTCGAAAACTTGGCTTATCTGCTACAGACTCAGTCCGCGCATTATAAGTATGACTGCTAAACTTCAACTCTTTCGCCCAGCTTGGTAGCAAGCCGAACTTTGCGATATCAAGCTCTAAGTGATCAGAACCATTTAAGATGATCGGGGCATGATAGGAAGGGAACACATGATCCTTAAGCTCAAGATCAAACTGGCTGGTATCGACACCCAAAAGTGTCAAATTTCTTTTACTTGGAAATAGGTAATTTGAGCACATAGAATAATTTTAACTCAAAGCATTACTTAGAATTATATACCTGCTTCTGTGAACATGAGGACTTTATGATGTTGGTTTATAGGGCTATATGAAAAAGTTACAAGAATATTTAGAAGTGAAGTACTCTCTTTATTTGAATAGAATAGATTTGGTTGACAGATTCCTTAAATAGCAATAAATATTGGTTGACATAAGTCGTATTTAGCAATAAATTGATTTTAACTCAACATTTCACTACTTTTGCGGATAAAATTTTATGGATTGGCGTCATCCTTCTTATTTTGAACCACAGCTAAATGATGAAGTAATAGGTTTCTTTGCTCAGCATATGCTGAATATTTATCGAGATATTCTTTATGTACTAAGTACAGAAGACGATTCAAATTATGGTCGTGGAACAAGTATTTTTGATCGTACACGCAATCGTTTTTTAAGCCTGATTATGAAGAAAGAGTGCCCTGTAGATGTTCATTTGGTCAATGGTTCTTTAAAGTTTATTTTTCAAATTGGTAGTGCAACTATCCGATTCTTAAAAGATGACTTTGAGAATCCAAAGAAAAAGAAATACTTTATGCAGCAATTGCAAAGTATGAGTTTATTTCCACTTGATGAGCAAGAACCTCACTATTGGCGCTTTATCTTAAATGAACCGAAAACGTTAGATGATGAACCATTAGTGGTATTTGTAGGTTATAACTTGGCAAATGAAGTGGTTGCGTACTGGGACTCTAGTAGTATCTCTGGTATGAATTATATTCATTTAGATGAGCCAGAAACTCCGACATCTGTGGAATTAGGTTCACCATTGGTAGAAGATCCAGACATGGATAACGAGGATGACGACGATTCCGAAGCTGTAAACAACTAATTGTAAGATGACTAGCCATGACAACACAGTTTAATGGCTTGGAACTAAAACTTCTTAGACAATTTCATGAATTATCTTTAGAAGAGTTAGGTGGCAAGCTGGATTCTGACTATACACGTCAATATCTTCATAAAGTTGAAACTGGGCAGACTCTACCCAATGATCAATTTATTGACAAGGTGGCGCATTATTTTAATGTGCCACAGTCCTTTTTTATGCAACTAAAACCTGTTTTACAGGAAGAGCAGATCAATTTTAGAAGTAATCGTACTGCTAAAATTTCCTTTAAGCAGATTGTTATTGCTAGAGGTGAATATATAAATCGATTGACTGAATATTTGGACTCAAAATTGAGACTACCAAAATATGATATTCATACTGCAGATGATGAGCCAATGACGCAGAATCCTGTAATTGAGTCTATTGCTGAGGAATGTCGTGAAAAGTGGGGCTTGGGCTTAGGACCAATTAGTAATATGGTTAGGCTTTGCGAAACTCATGGCATTATAGTGACAACATTTCCTTCTATTTCGAAAGAAGTAGATGCTTTATCTTTAGCTACAAAGCGTCCAATTTTTGTGCGTAATGAAGCGAAGGAAAGTATATGCCGTCAGCGCTTTGACTTGGCTCATGAGCTTGGTCATCTTGTTCTTCATGATGGTATTGTTACAGGGGATCAGTTAACTGAGTCACAAGCAAATCACTTTGCTTCTGCTTTGTTAATCCCTCAAGTTATGATGCGTACGCACTTTCCAACTTGGTACAAGAATGGTCGATATAATTGGTCTAAGTTGAGTGAGTTTAAACAAACTTGGAAGGTCAGTAAGGCTGCAATTTTGTACCGTGCCAAGCAATTGGGTTTATTAACTCAAGAGCAATATACCAGTGGTGTGATTTACCTGAAAAAAACAGGTGAGGGCATTACTGAAAAAGAAGATCATTTAATCCTTAAGGAGAAGCCTGAGCTCCTCCAAGCTTGCTTTGCTATGCTTGCGAAAAAGAAAATTTTTGCAGAGGATATAGCTCAAGCTTTGGGTGTGAATGTGGGCTTCCTAGAAAATTTGGTTGGTATGGAAATTCCAAGAAAACCAAGAGTTTTAAGAATTGTAGAAGAAACTGCCTAAAGGGCGGTTTCTTTATAGCACTAATTTAAAATGTGTATTCAATTTAAAGGTAGTACCAGTCTTTCATAATTTCTCTATTTGATTGAGAAGTGAATAGTGCATGAAAGCTGATCTCATTTCAGGAATATTTAAGTGAGGAGTGAAACAGTAATTTACTTTTAGCTTTGATCTTTAAACGTATCATTTAGGGCCTGTTGCACAGCATCCACGCGTGACTTACAGGCTTTGTAAGCATTCATTGACTCTTCCACAATCTTCATTAAATTATCGATATCAGGCTGTTCCTGAGATTCAAGCAATTCAGCATTTTTCTGCAGAATATCGAATCCCTCTTTAAAGCTTAATTCTTTCTTAGTCATTTTGAGTCACCTGTGTCACATTGGCTTTGATTAGACCATCCTGTAGTTCTACTTGGATGGCTTCACCTGATATTTGTTGGATAGAACGAATAGCTTTTCCTTCACTACGGACAATCCCGTAGCCTTTGGCCATTACATTTCTAGGGTTTTGTAAAAGAGTTTCGCGGAGTAAGCCTTCAATTTGAGTAGAGGCAAGTTTCAATTGAGATTGAGCAAAGTATTGGGTATCACTCTTCATTAACTCGAGTGTTCTGTTTGCTTCATTGATTTGGTTTTGAGCAAGCGTCTTAATCACTTTGATGTATTGATCATTCTGACCTTGATACGCCGTGATTTGATGTTGAGAGAGCAGCTTTATCTTCTGTAGAGATTCAAGCACGTTCTGAACTCGCTCCTGGATCAGATTTCGAATCCCGCCAATCACTTTACTCGGGGTGTCAAAAGAACGGTTGGCCACTTCATCTAAAATTGTACGGTCTTTTTCGTGGCCAATACCTACCCAGATCGGTACTGAACGTTTACAGAGTAGGGCAGCCAAATCATAGTCATTCAAATAGGATAGATCATTGACCGCACCACCACCACGGATAATCACAATCAGATCAGGTGGGGAATCAAAATCAGTTGCCCATTGCCTTAAACCTGCACTTAAAGATTCAATGATACTTGTAGGGGCTGTATTACCTTGGAATGTTGCGGAATGATAGACAAAGTGACATACACCAGCGCGATCTAGCACATCGGCATCTTTTCGGAAGTCTCCAAGTCCAGCAGCATTCTCTGGGGCAATGACCAGGACATTTTGAATATCGAAGGGTGTTGGAAGCCTCTTGTTTTTATTGACCAATCCTTCAGTGGTTAGCTTTTCAATAATTTGCTGATAGCGCCGTGCAATGTCACCTAATGTGTAACTTGAATCAATATCTTCGACATTGACTGAAAAGCCGTACTGAGGATCAAAGCGAGCTTTAACTTTGATTAGTACGTTGAGATCCTTAGAAAGCTCAACTTTGCTTTCACGCTCAAACTTAAGAACAATTTTAGCTGCAGAGAATTTCCAGATGGTTGCTCTACAGCTGGCGACTACCTTATCCGTATGTTCGTCTTTTTCAGCAAGCTCTAAATAGTAATGACCACCTTTTATACTTAGGTTTCGGATCTCAGCTTTTACCCATACAGGTTCATTGAAAGCAACTTGAATTACTTCCTGAATAGTAGATAAATATTCGCTTAAGGAAAACTGAGGTTCTGACATTAGATTTAGGTTTTATGATGCATGGTTGGATATTATAAAAGCAGCATTAGAAGTGCAAATTGAGAATTTATTTTTTGTTGGCTATGTATTGATATTTAATAAATTTTAACTTGCTAGAATATTCACATTTGTGAAAAATTATGACTAATTTCTTGCTCTGGTAGTTCTCGAGTTAGGTCTGTACTTATCCGTAGTGCAGGCTTTTTTTATGGCAACATTCTTATTCTTAGTGGTTTCAGTTGAATGCCACCACCCAAATTCTAAAGTTCAGTCACATGATTAGGCTTTTTGTTGCTTGCTTAACTAGGAAGAAATCTTACTTATTTCGACATAAGTTTTGACATAAATAGAATGAATCAAAAAGCAAGATATTGAAATCAATAAAAATTGTTCTGACATTTTTTTAGACAGATTTACTTGATCAAAAAGAGAGGTAAATGTTCCGATTCTAAATGTGTATAGTTGGATTTCATGGCACGGTATCTATTCTTAGTAGTAATATTAATAAATTAACCTTTAGGTTGATTTTATAATCCATTGTGTTGAATTAAAGATGAAATTAATATATGATTGATTAATACTGTAAATAGTATTTACTCTTTCAATAATGAATGAGTAACGCAATAGGGTTACGAAAATGTCTAAACTAACAGATTTTGGAAAAGCGATTAGGAAACTTAGGATTGATTATGATACCAATCTTAATGAACTAGCGACTTCAATTGGCGTTAGTTCAGCTTTCTTATCAGCTGTGGAAACAGGAAAAAAGCCAATAAGTGCTGAATTAATTACAAAAATTACAAACGCATTAGGTTTAAGTAAAGCAGAGGAAAATTTGCTTACACATGCTGCTAGTCAAAGTGTTGATAATGTTACTGTTCGAACAAATAGCCCAGAAGAAGCAGAAATTGCTTTGATGTTTGCTAGACGAATTCAGGACGATACTTTGAATATGGCGCAACTTAGAAAAATTCTTGAGGAGAATTGATATATGACATCTGGATGTATGCCTAGAGGTGTTAAAGTCGCGCCTTTAAGTAAACAAAGCATAAAACAAAAAGCACTCATTATTCGTGACAAGATTTTTAAACTGTCACTAAATCAGTCAATAGATTTAAGTCGAGGCTTAGAACATCGATTGCATGAATTAGGTGTCATTTTAGAAGTCTGGGAAATTGAGGATATGCCTGATGTTGAGGCTTTAACTAATCCAGATGCTATGACTATTATTCTTCGTGCAGATACTTATGATGCTTTATGCGATGTATCTGATCCAAAACATTGCCGTGCGCGATTTACTGTAGCACATGAAATAGGGCACTTAATTCTTCATGAGGGTTTTGCCTTAGCACGTGGTGCAGTCAGGCATAAACATTATGAAGATTCTGAATGGCAAGCTGATACGTTTGCGGCAGAGTTACTGATGCCAACACAAGCATGTATTAATTTGACTATTGAAGACATTCAAGAAAAATTCAAAGTTGGCTATAAAGCAGCTAGAAATAAATTTAGTTCTTTAAAATGAAAAAACTGATATGAAAGCTATCTCTCATATCAGTTTCGGATAGTACACCCAAGGGCTATTCGGCTTACTCAGATGACTACTATAAAGCGTGAGAACTTCATTGTAGATCATTTAAGTCAGCTTTTCAAATCTCCTTGGGAGAGGAGGTGAGCTATGTGCTTAAGAAACTAGGTACTCAAGAACCGCCGAAAGGCATGAAATGGATCTTTTGTAGATTCCGTAAAGTACGAGGCAATTCTGGCAAGGTGTTAGATGCGCATGAGTATGGTTATGAGGCATGGGCTTTTCTAGTTCCATGTGCAACTTAAGTGATCTGGTGCACAGGCATTCGTGCTTGTGTGCTTTCTAAAATTAACAATGGAGTATTAAATATGTCTAATTACTTAATCAATCACAAAAATTGCCCTGAATGTGGTGGGCGTATTAAAGGTTATTATTATTACTGTGGCCGTTGTGGGAATCAGGATGTCGTAAATTGGAAATTTACAGGCATATTTCTGATGATTGCTGGTGCTATTTTCTTTCTTGTTATGTATTTCTCAACAAAAAACATCTGTGAAAATCCATTTTTCTCGCAAGCTATATTCTGCAATTTTTTTAAATAATTTATAGGTAGAGTATTAACATGTTTGAAGGATTCATACCTAATTATTCATGTTTATTGCATGCTAGAGATCTTGAAGGAAATATAATCGAAATCCATTTTTTTTCGCAGTATACGCCAGAGCAAGCAATTGAAAAAAGCAAAGATTATTGGACTTATGATCTTATAAGGTTTATAGATTTTCCGACTCCTCAAAGATTTGAGTGGGGGAATAAGACCATAGTTCATCCATTGGATAAAAAAGAATATACTGTTATGTATAAGTAGGTTGGGAATGAAGGTTAAAGATTTAATTAAAAAATTAGAACAGTTCGATCCTGAATTAGAGGTTTTAATTGCCAATGAGGAGGATGAGATCATTGGCCTAAACAACATGGTACGATTCTTTGATGTCAGTCATGTTTCTACTGTTCATGCGGAAACACGAAGAAATGATGTAGAAAGGAATGTTGAATTTACATTCGTAGGAATGCCAACTAAACATTCTAGAGAGTTTATTTTCATTGATGTCGTCTCACAATTTTAGAATTTTTTGAAATTACTTATAGAAGATGGTATGAACAATAATTGTGAAAAATGTACTGTTTTATCTGTAGATAGTATGCCGTTAGGCTGGAATACAATAGTAAAAGAAGGCTGGGTTGACGATCTAAGTGGCGGTACGGAATGGAAGCAATTTGAGTGTATCCATTGCGGATCTATTCATAATATTAAGTATCGTGATGTGGGTGCTAGCCGCTCAAGTTGGTTTTTCAAAAATGAATTACCAAAATACTTGGGATTTAATGATTGAATTCATGCAAAAAATCTGAAAGAAAAAAGCGCCGTTAAGTGCTTTTTTAATTATTAAAACTCTCTCTACTTGCAATACCCGCGATGAAATGCCGGGCCATGCAGGCGCTCCACCTGCTGGCTTTGGAACCCATCGCGGAGACCACCGCTGATCGGAACTCTTATGGGTTCAGATCGCAATGCTCAATCGCGGATGCTGCAGCACAGTGCTTTGGTGTGCTGTCAAGAAAAGTAAATGCGGAATGGGTACTAGAGGGTGACATTCAAGGCTGTTTCGATAATATCAGCCATGACTGGATGATCGCCATCCTCACAAAACACTCCGATGGATCAAAGATCGGTATTTCAAAGTACAAGGAGCGCGTCGATGAGTGTTTTAATGTGATGAACAGTCCGCCGATGGTTGAAGCGACAATACACATTCGTGTCTGCCACGGATACGTCAATTGTACGACATATCAAGTCAAGGCTGCTGCTAACCCTCATGACCCCGCATGGGATGAGTACTGAATCCCAATGGTGTAAAAGCATGCTGGTCTCAGTACAGTGGCGAGTCAAGCTGAATGGGCTAGATCCTTATGCTTATTTGAATGATGTATTAAAAAGACTACCAACACATAAAATGAAAGATATCGAAACACTACTGCCGCATAACTGGAAGCCTGCTTGAATTCAAGCGGGCTTCACTAGATGCTTATGTATGAATAAGATTTAATGTTGTTTTAAATTTCTTTTATAGTCACAATTTGGATAGCGGTTACAAGCCATAAATTCACCATATGGCCCTGTTTTTTTCCAAATGCGTCCTTGATTGCATTTCGGACATCGCCATTTTTCTGGAATATCATGGTTAATAGATGTATTTTGATCCTGAGGTATATAGATGAATTCTTTAAAAATCTGATTACTGGTAATTTCTTCAAGAAAAACTGAACTGCGCTCGCCAATTAAATAAACTTTTTCCTTTGCACGTGTCAGTGCCACATAAAATAGGCGACGTTCTTCAGCAAAGGCATGTATTTCTGGCTGTGGTAAGACTAAGTTGAGAAGAGGATCATCTTCTTTTTCAGCAGGGAATGCGCTACTACCACTATTTAAGCCTAGAAGGATGACATAGTCTGCCTGTAAGCCTTTTGAAGAGTGAATAGTTTTAAACTCAAAAGTACAATTTTTAAGAAATGGCAAAATACTGTCTAAATTAGGTTTGTGGTGTTTATAGCGACCCAAAATATAAATGGTTTTTTTCTTGTCTGAGCCAGTATTGGCATTATTGATTGCCATAATGGTTTTAAGTAGGTATTCATTAATTTCCTGAGTCTTTGTTAAAAAGTTTATTTCAACCACTTTACTACTGGTCTTATCAACGGCATTGACGACTTTTTGAAGCTGCGATTTATTTTTTTGGATAAAGCCACTGGCAACATTGGCAATACCCTGATTGGAGCGGAAGGTCTGGGTAAGTTGTGTTTGTTTGGTATAACCAAAGACCCTTTCAAACTGTGTGAAAATACTGATGTCTGAACCCGCAAAGCGGTATATAGCTTGCCAATCATCCCCAACACAAAATAGCTTTGCTTCTGGTACCTGATTCAATAAGGACAGAATGAGTCTAGCTCTAGCCTGTGATGTATCCTGAAACTCATCCACGATAATAAGCTTGAAAGGGCTTTTGTATTTCTTTTCATTAGTTAACTGAGCAGACTCAATCAGGAGGTCATCAAAGTCGTACTCTTTATTAATTTTCAAGAACTGGTCATATTGTTGGTAAACCTTGGAAAATAGATGTAAAAAAAGACTTTCGCGAAGGCTGAGTGAGGGTCTGGCTAATAGGTCGGCTATATTGGCTTGATTCGATTTGTAATGACTTAAAAAGCTGACATAAAGATCATTCGCATCAAATTCATAAATAGACTGTGCCTTGGAGTTAATCTCAGCAAGGCTACGTGGCTTAAATACCTGTCCTCTTGATTTTAGCTCCTGTTCCAGCTTCTTAAAAATAGCACCTGTAATAAATTCATGAAAGGTTGTACTGATTAAATCAGTTTTATACTTTTGATGAGTTTCTGACTTCCATTTCATGTCATCCATATATTTTTGCCCAAAATGTTCAGGTGTTTTGCCATATTGGTCTACAGCATAATGTTCTAGATATAGATTTATTTCAGGCAGGTAAAAATCAGGCTTATATTGGCGGTGGGCTTCATCGGCTGTTTCATACTCGTAGTTTTTTTCGTACTGATAAGGAATTCCTTGGCTATATAACCAGTTGGCTATTGCTTTTTCACCATGTGATTTAACAATCTCTCCCTGATAGGTTTCGAAGCCATCCTTGAATCTATCAAATGATCGTTTCTGTGCCTTCTGCCAATCATTTCTAGTCTTAAAAGCAAAAGGTGACAACGGAGCTCTTAAATAAGCAGTTTTAAATAAAAGGTACTTTTCCTGAAAGTCTGGGTCAGTTTCGATTAATTGTTGAATAATCCGATTCAGGAGGGCTTTAGGCTTTCCTGCATCGTTGGATACGGATGGGCTTTTACCTGTTGCTTTTCCAATGACCTTAACGCCAAATTTATGGAAATTAAGTGCTTCAACAGTAGTACCAAAATTGGAGAGAATATCCTTTAGCCTAAAGCTAATACGTTCACTTAGTTCTTCGCCTGCATTTTTATTGAATGCAAGAACCAAAATATCTTCTGGTTTATAGAGTCCAGTTAATAGGGCATATCCTACTTTTCCAACAATCGTTGATGTTTTCCCCGAACCTGCTGCAGCGACCAATAGGTTGCGGTCTTCAAAGATGATAGAGGAAACCCGTTGTTCATCAGTTAGGGGAGTACTCTCTACCTGATCGAAAAATTTCTTGAAAGCTTTTAACTCACTTTCAATGAAGCGCTTATTTTTGGCATCAATAGCGTAGTTTGCCTGAATAGATAATTCAATAAACTGCCGTAGTTGTTCAAACTGGTTTTGTAATACTGGCTCAAATGCAAAAGAGCTATCCCGTTGAATGAGACTGCCAAATTGTTCTACTAGGGCTTTTGATCTTTGTAATAAATCTGATCTAAACAGGTTGCATAGACGATAGGATAGGTAAATATTCTGTTGGATAAAATTTTGGTATTCTCTTAAAAATGGTTTTAAAGTTTCCTTAATTTTTTCAGCATTCCTTTTATTTCTCAGGAATTCTGCATCATTATGAAGTTTGATTTGAAACTCTTCAGCTTGTGAGTTGAATATACCTTTGAACTGAAAATTTTGATCGAGCGTTTCCAGTGTTAATGATGACCATATCCAACCTTTCTGAATGTGTGTTTCTAGCACTTGTTCAGGATTAAGCTTTATGATTTTGGTATCCAGTTCAAGTATCAGCTCAGGAAAAGTATAATTGATTCGCCACTTGGTAGAATCTGCAAAGATGTAGCTGAGTAAATTTGGTCTGATATCCATATGTTTTAAAAAATGATTTTTAATAATTTATGATTTCTAGTTAATTATAGAGTTTATAGAAAATTTATTCAGTTTTTTATTGTCTCAAACTCATTGGATTATTTTATCTTTATTTTTATAGATTTAGATAAACAGTAAGTGTATTGGTAATCCTCCCATAAATAACCGAAGTTAAAAGTAGAGTTTCAGCAGCCATTAAAGGAGGCTTTCCTTTGTTAGCTTGGTGCGGTCTTTCATGATTGTAACAATGTATTTTTATGGAGTATTAGCTCTTGTTATAAAGGGTTTATTCTATCATTATGGAATTTATTTCAATAAATTTAATAGGTTAAATATGGGGCTAGTTAGAGTTGATGCTGGAAGTGATAAGTCAAAAGAGCAGATAATTTCATCGTGGAAAACTACCCTAGCTATTCATGAAACAGACTTAAGGCTACCTCAAAAGTCAGCATTACTTAAATGTTTAGACTATGATTTAAATGATGAAGAAGAACCTGTAATAATTAATATGCCTACAGGGACAGGAAAAACGGGCGTCATTGCATCATTGTTATTTAAAGCAATATTTAAGAGGACGCTAATCGTTGTTCCATCCGACTCTTTACGGAAACAAATAAGTGATGATCTCATTGATTTTAAAAAATATATTGATTGGGGGATTCTTCCTGAAAATAGTGAACAACCTATTATTTCTAGGTTAGAGCCAAGAGATATTGATAAAATTGTTGAACATGATTTAGAAGAACAGTTTATTGTCGTTGCAACATCGCAAATTTTTAATTCATTCCAAGATGAAAATTTGAAGGTTTTTTTAAATCAGTTTGATAGGTTGATCTTTGATGAGGCTCATCATAGTGAAGCTCCAACATGGAAAAAACTTCGTGATAATTTCACCCAAAGAAAAAAGAAGATATTTCAATTTACCGCAACCCCTTACAGAGGAGATGGTAAAAAATTAGAAGGAAAACTTATATATCAATATTCAATTGCAAAAGCATTTGATGAGGGTATTTTTGAGAAAATTCAATTTGAAGCTGTCAATGAATATTATGACGAGAAATCCGATGGAGTTGTCGCAAGGAAAGCATTGGAAGTATTACAGAAAGATATTCTGGCAGGGCTAGAGCATGTTCTTATGGTTAAAACTTCTACTATTAAGCATGCAAAAGAATTAAAAAAATTATATACCTCTCTAATAAAAGAATATTTCCCTGAAAAAATGGAAGTTTTATTAGCAACCAGCAAAGATGGAATAAATGAAGAAGATAAAATTAAATTAAAGGAAGGAAAAACACAAATAGTTGTTTGTGTTGATATGTTTGGAGAAGGATATGATTTACCTAATTTAAAAATATTAGCTTTACATAAAAAATGTAAGAGCTTACCAATATTTATGCAATTAGTGGGTCGTTTCACAAGGGTTAATAGAACAAAAAAACTAGGTCAAGCAACAATCATCTCAAATGTTGTTGCAGATGATATTGGAGAGCAATTTCAAGAGCTTTATCAGGCTGATGCAGATTGGAACTTGTTGATTGGGAGTTTAAGTAAAGAAAAAATGACAGATGAATTTTTTAGTTCTTCAATTGATGGTGAATATAATCATGAACTGATAAGAAAATTGTTCTCATCAAATTCATTCTATATTAAAAATAGTGCAACAATTTATAAAGAAATTGATGATGATATTAACGAGATTTTTGAAAAAACTAATCTTAAAAAATATTTTAATAAGTTGTCGGATAATTATATTTCTGCAATTTTTAGGGAAGAAAATTTAGGAATTATCTTGTCAAGAAAGAAAGTTACCCCTATGTGGGTGTCTAGTGATGAGTTACAATTTGATTTGTTCGATATATTCATATTTCTGAGAAAAGGTGCTGACTTATTTATTCATGGAAGTAATAAGGATTTAGTCCAGAATTTAGCAAAAGATTTAGGCTATATTAACTTTAGTTTTCCTGAGTTATTTAGAATGTTTTATGATCTAGAACGTTCAGCGTTTGCAAATTTAGGCATGTTATCAACATCTAGAAATATAAGATTTAGAATGTTTACTGGTACAGATGTCTACAAAGAATTAACACAGCAAGATTTAAATAATAATGCATTATCAAATTTGTTTGGCCATGGTTACATTGACGGTAAGAAAGCTAGCTTGGGGTGCTCTAGGAAGGGTATCACATGGTCAATGTCTAGTGCTAACATTTATCAATGGGTCAAATGGTGTGAATCGTTATATGACAAAATTCATAATGAAAATATTCCTATTGATTCATTTGTTAATAATATGCTTGAGCCATTTAGTGTTGAAAACTTAGCTAACTTTAAAATTCTCAGCATCTCACCTGTTGATTTAATTTCTAAGGCTGTTAATTTGATACGGATTAGAGGAGAGTTGGGCTTAAAAACATTAAATTTTAGCTTTTATGAGGTTTTAAATGTTAAACAAGCTGAAGAGAAAATATGTTTTTCCATAAAAATTTATTTTGAAGATGATTATTTTTGTACACTTGATTATATCTATGATTTAACTCATGGTTTTATTCTAGTTTCCGAGTCTTATAATGGAATAAAACTTAATTGTGAGTCAGATTTTATTAAGGAACTTCCAAAAAAACTTGGGCTTGTTGCTTGGACTTCAGGTTTTGAAGTAATTAGTTTAAATGAAAAAATTGGTTATAAAAACAAATATTCTTACACATTAGAAAAAGATAATGTAACTGAGTTGGACTGGAATGGGGTGGAGATAAATAAAGAGAGTTGGAAGTTTGGGGCAGTGAAAAACTCTGTTCAGGGTAAAATAATTGATGTACTTCAATCTCAAGAAAATAAGCCGAACATATTGTTCTATGACGATGGTAGTAATGAACTTGCAGATTTAGTTGGATTTTGGATTGATGAAGAACAGCAAAAAGTATGTATGCGTTTATATCATTGTAAATATGCTATAGGTACAAAATCTTCTATTGGAGCTGTGAATGAGCTGGTTCAGCAAACCCTTTCAACTTGTGATAAATTATCTGATGCAATAAAAGCATTAAAACAATTAAAGATTAGAGAGAATAACACTTATAAAAAGACTAAAAATAGTAGATTCATATTAGGTGAAATGTCAGATTTAGATGCTTTGATTAAAAAGTATAGAACTTATGACGTTACTATAGAAATAGTATTAGTCCAACCAAGCCTTGATTATTCTGAATTAAACTCTCGTGTTGAATCAGTATTAGGACAGTTGGCATGTATTATTAAACAGACCTTGAATGCTGAAACTTATTATATTATTAAATAAGTATAATGCAGATGAAATTCGAAAGAGATATTTAGTTTACATCACTAATGAAATTAATCTATCAATGCTTCTCCCAATAGGGTAGAAGCATTAATTTATGCTATTTATTTTTTATTTTCACAAAATTTAGCTCAATCAGCCATTAATGCTTTACGTCTTTCGAGATAAGCTCCACGTAAATAAGCGGCTTCAACTTCACCAGGTAATTTATGTGCAAGGACATGTTCACAAACTTCACGAGGATAATCGGTCATATCAGCAGACCAGTCACGAAATGTCGCCCTAAAACCATGAGTGGTAATTACTCGATTTTGTTTTGAGTCAGTATAGCCTAGCCTTTTTCCTTAAGTTGCTGTTCATGCATACACTTTATCAAAGTTATTGAGAACTAAAAGTAGAGGTGGTACTTAAACTGGTTACTAGTTACAGATTTCTATTAATAATAAATATATAAAACAATATTTTACAAATATATATGATGCGTAGGTTACGCATCATATAAAAAACCTCCTATTTTGATATAATTGATCCAATCAATCCTCTGATAGGTTTCATTTAAATTTCATGAGTCTTACTGAAATTAAAGTTCGCCAAGCTCATTGCAAGGAAAAAACTTGTTTTTTATCCGATGAAGATGGACTTAGCCTGAAGATTGAGCCGAGTGGAAGAAAATCTTGGTGCTATCGCTATACAGATCCACAAACAAAAAAACGTCGCCGCATTCAATTAGGACTTTATCCTGATTTATCACTGAAAAAAGCACGACAAGTCAGAGATGACTTTAAAGACAATAATTATTGTTTTGAGCATGATACTGTCTCTAATGTCATCACCTTTCGTAAGGTAGGGGAGGAGTGGCTGCAGTTCAAAATGAAAAATGCATTTAATGATTCACCCCGCTGCGGTGTACTACAGTTAGCAGAAAGATGTTTACAGCAAGATATTTATCCAGACCTTCAGGATTTACCTTTTCAAAACATCAAGCGCTATGACCTGGTTACAGTAATTAAAAAAATAGAGGGACGCCAAGTAAAAGAACCTGTCAAGAAAGCTTGTAGTTATTTGAACCAAATTTATGACTACGCTGTAGCGATGGGTTATTGTGAATTCAACATCGCGCATGGTTTAAATAAAATCGCCATTAACAGTAAAATCAAGAAGAATTATCCGTATTTGAAAGCAGAGGATATATCTGATTTTAAGAAAAATTTATTAAAATTGGATGCCCATCCGATTATTAAAAAAGCACTGCTGTTCAAATTACATACTGGCGTGCGAGGGGCTGAATTGTTATTGGCTGAGCCACATCATTTTGATTTAAATGAAAAAATCTGGAAAATACCTGCCTTGCATATTAAACAGTTTCGACGAAAAGTCATATTAGGCCATGAGATTCCAGATTTTTTAGTCCCACTTTCAGATCAGGCATTAGATATTTTAAAAGACGTCATGCAGTGGTCATTGGGTGAAAAGTACCTTTTTGCTAGCCCACGTAAACACAATCAACCAATTCATTTTAATACATTAAATATGGCTATACGTAAGATGGGCTATGGAAAACATCAATTATCCTCTCATGGACTACGTTCCACTTTTAGTACCATTTTGAATGACTCAGGTTTGTTCCAGGATAATTGGATTGAGGCACAACTTTCACATATTGATAAGAACCGTACCCGTGCTAGCTATAATCACGCTGACTATTTAGCTCAACGGACTGAAATGATGCAGTGGTGGGGTAATTATTTAAGTACGGCTAAGTGAAAATCGTACTTTTATAGCGAAACCTTAAGCTTAAAACATTGTGAGGTAGCAAATGGATAGCAAACAATATACTTACCGTGTTACATGGTCAGCAGAAGATAATGAGTATGTTGGGTTGTGTGCTGAGTTTCCATCATTGTCTTGGCTTGATGCGGATCAGTCTAAAGCATTCTCAGGAATAGAGGGGCTCGTTGCTGATGTAGTCGCTGATATGATTAGCAATAATGAAAAAGTTCCTACACCACTCTCCGGGAAAATATAGTAGGCAGTTTATTGTCCTTGTTCTCAATGGTTCAACAAAAACTAGCCCTCGAAGCCGCAGAACGTGGCGTGGACATAAATTGTTTAGTATCAGTAAAAAGAGCGATGTAATTTTAGTCTGTACTAATGTCTAGTACGAGTGAGTGATAGAGCAGGAGCAAGAATTTATGCTTCATATATTCAGTAAATGGTATGTTTTTGAATTAATAGGTATTTTTAAATAAAGCTTTCTTTGATTTAGTGCTTTTTATTTAATAAATTAATTTTAAAAACAACTTAGGCTAATTGATAAACACTATCTGGAAAGATTAAAAGAAAATATTTTTTAATTTCTGCTAATTCATTTAAGGCAGGTTCCCTTTCAAGCAGTTGAAATGTCCAAATAAGTACAGCCTGATGATTATCATAGCAAGAATTGACTCCAAGAAAACTCGCCATTCCATAACTTCTATTGATGTTCATTTCTTTAATTAATTGATTTCCTAAGTCACGAGCTTGCTGGCTGATCAATAACTCATTTGGTAACACGGCGGTCATCTCCACAAAATAATCTAATGCAGCTTCAATCCTTATATTTAAAAAGTTATAATTTAGTTGAAATAGATAAATTATGCTTTCTATAAGTTGTAATGATCTGCTGTAGGTTAATTTTAGCAGAGTATTACTCAGTCAACAACTTAAAATGACTTTTAGTAGGTTATTTTTTTGTAAATGAATTGATATATGATTACTTGTAAGTTATCCAGCCTCATGGGCGATCGAAGAATTTTAAAATTAAGTGATGTGGTACATGCGACAGGCATCAATCGTAATACGCTGACAAGTATGTATTATGACCGTGCTGTACGTATTGAATTACCAGTTGCCGATAAGTTATGTAAATATTTTAACTGTACGATGAATGATTTGTTTGAGTTTAAGGAAGAAGTTGAAGAAAAGGATTAACCAATACTTCTTTTGATCAGTTTTCTCTACAGGTCTAATACTGAATTTTATAAAATTTCATCGAAAACAGAGATTTACTTTATTATTTATATAAAAGAATCAATCGAATGATAGAGGTTTTTTTCTTATAACTTAGTTAAGAAGAGGGGCTAATGACCCACAATAGTTGTCACTATTGTGGGTTTGTCCCATGTAATGCAAATAGCCGTACACGGAACCTAAAATGACTTCACTGCAATACTGATCTTACGTTGCTATAGTACTTATTGCAAGATTTTGAGTCTTTTTACATGATTTTTCATTAATGATTCGAATTTCTTCTTTTAATCAAGTCGATAATTTTGGGTACCGAGGCCTGTCGTCATCACATTTGAAATTGAACGTTCTATAGATGTCCGTAATCCATCGAATAGCTGAACCTCATTTGAGGTTCGAAGATAGTCCAAGATATTTCCGCTCAAGAACTCTATAATTGCTTTGGGATTTCTGATTCTAAATTGGTCACTTTCAGCCAATTTAATGAGATGTGACAGTTTTGGAAATACTTTACTACCCGCCAGTTTGAGTGCCATCTGATTATCAATCGATGCATAGATCAGGGTATGCGTAATATCAAACGGTGGTGAGACAAAAATGTTCTTCATATCTGGGGAATATTGTAGAGCAAAATTTTTAAGATGCGCATCGCCATTGCCGATTAGACAGTTGAATACGATGTATTTATACATTTTTTCAACTTCAGCTACGCTACTCGTATATAGATAAGTTGCTTTCAGCAGAGTTTCATAGCTACTGGTATATTTTGCACATGGATCATTTGACTTTTTCATGAGCGTCGTAAAGTCTTCATAGCCGAGTTTTGTACCATTGCAGGACCGATCAAACCGTTCTACCACATAGGTTTCTAAATTTTCAGACAAGTAAGCCTTTGGTGGCTCAAGTCCACAATGCTGCGCCGCTTGCATACAGACAAACTCATTGACCGTAAGCAATGGAAATTCGGAATCAAAGGACTTTACAATCAAATCCCTCTGTTGAACAGTATTCGAATTCGGAATGCTAACCTTGGGTTGCATCCCAGCCAATGAAGTCCTGAGAGAGTATTTATCTAAGAGTTGTGGGAAAAGAGGTTCTTTACTACGGTAGGATAGAATTTCACTTAAGCTCAAAGATTCAGCTTCGGGCAAATTTAGCTCACTTTTATAAGAGAGCATTCCTATTCCTTGTTCACCTTGCAGTGCCAATAAATACATGTCATTGACCTGAGCATATCTGGCTAGCTTTTCAGTAATCAACCGTCGATTAAAGCCTTCTGGTAAGTTTTGAGCAAAGATTGGATGTAATGCACTAGAAGAATAACCATCTATGCCTCGTTGAGTCATGGTGAGTGACACATGCCGTGTTTCTTGTGTCGGCTGATAGTGATGAGTGGAACCATAGGTCAATACGCCTAATTCAGCTTGATTGGCACACACCGTGATATTGCTGATTTTGGCAGGAAGATTGGTTTGATATCTCACTCGTCATCCTCCGCAAACATCTTTTCAATCTCATCCCAATGAGGCAGTGAATGTTGCTTTGGGGATACATTAAACTGCAAACCCACTGCATCAAGTACACGTTCAAATATGTCAAAAGAACCTGTAAATCTCCCATTCTCAATTTCAGAGATTGTAGTTTTATTGATTCGAATCAATTCGGATAGTTTTTGCTGTGTATAGCCAAGGTTTTTTCGTTCTATACGAACTTTTTTACCAATTTCAACTCTACTCGCCATGTCAACTTGACCACATTTTATTAGCCATATAGCAAATATATTAAATAAAAATTATAAAATTAGCTATATAGCTAATTTTAATCGTAGATAAGTGATTAGATTTGGCTGATAGTCCTGAAGTTATCGACTAGAGCAATGCAATTGGTCATGGGTAATTTGATCTTCCAGTGGAGTAACTCAAACGGCTGTTCGCCTTGCTGCCAATTTATTCGCAAGTTTAACAGTACAAGAACAAGGCAATTAGATAGGTCTGAATACAATTTTACGTTATGCTGTAGAAAATCATTCTGAATTAGATAGGACTAAAGACAATGTTCTACTTTGCAGAGGATCCCTTCTAGGTAATGTCACCTAGGAGGAACAATGAAAAAACTGAAATACCAGTACCAACAATCTGTCAAAACACGCCCTCATGATTATTTCTCGAAGCAATATCCCTGCATGAGAAGTGTGTATTTCAAAAAGTTTAGTACACAACAGGAGCGAAGTTTTTATTTCATGCATTGTATGGAATATAAAGATTATCCGCTCAATATCCGTGTTGCACGTGGTAAGGGGCTTCCGCGTGTTTGGGATGATTTTCCAACCTACGTCTACAAATGGGCGAAGAGCTGGAAGCACAATTCCAAGCGGAAAAATCAGTACTATAAAGAACATATTGAATAAAAAATGGGAGCATTTAGCTCCCATTTTTCACTTATTATTTAGAGTTTTATGATTCTTTGTTTTTACGCATGATTTTTTAATATCAGGCCATTCCAGTTGAGTAATTCGGCTGGCTTTAACCTTTTTACTCTGGATTGCCCCTGTCTCTTTGATCGAAGCAATTAAGTCTTTAAATAACTGCGGATTCATACAGTTCCCTCTAACAAATTAACACGTTAAACCCACAATACGTTCGAACCCAGTGGTATTTTTGGTGACTAATACGACATCCAAGACAAGTGCATGTGTTGCAATAAGCATGTCTGGGCTACTAATGTTTTTTCCAGTAGATTAAAGTTTCTGACGTAATTTAGCATAGTGCCAGAAGGCATCCTCATTATAAGGTAGGATATCTAAAGGGGATAAGAACTTATTGAGTGCCAGTTTATTGAGTTTAGATCCCAACTTCTCGAGACCAACAGCTACTTCAATGTTTAGGACACTGGGAGCGGTCCACACCGCCTAAGCAGGCACAGATATCTTGATAAATTTCTTTAATCGATGGGTGAGGAAAGATTTTTACGATGTATTCAAGGAGCATCACGAAAAGAGACTTGGGGTGTTTTTAGCATTTAACATCATTAAGCATGACATGGATCTTAATGAGCTGTTACTTTCGAAATACCCATCAGGGCGATGTTAGTATGGAAAGAATCATCGAAAGCACAAACTTAGACTCAAGAGTTTTGTTTCATTTTAAAGATATGGCGGCAACCTTAACCCAATTCGTGAATGGCACCTTGTAATCAGAATTAGGCTTCCCCCGGATAATACGGATCAATCCTCATTTTTCTGCGTTTCTTTCCAATGGTAGAGCTTGAAACACCAATTTCTAGCGCTATCCGATCTCCTTTTTTTCCAAGGCGAGGGATGACTGAACCGCTACACGGTGTATGATCGGTATATGGGGGAATGCCTCGTTGCTTAAGCCATAATCGAATGAGGTGGTTGCCTATTTGTATTTATTCAGCAATATTGGTGTCTGTATCCGTACCCAATAAAAAAGTCTTTTGAATATTATTTAATCTAAAATAAGTTAAATATATCAAAAATACTTGAAAAACCTATCTATAGTCCATATCTTTGAATCAATTAAATTCTTTAATAAGTGTAAGAAATGGAAAGATTATTTAAAAAAAATACTAAAGAGTTTATTAAAGAAAGCTTTGCTTCTTATCAAGAAACTAAAAACTTGTGGGTAGAGGCTGGAGGTAAAGCCTTCATGATTTCTGATACTCATGATGCCAATGTTCGATGGGGTGATTTATTTCGTAAAATGGAAGCTGGTGCAGTTGAACCAATAAAATTGATTTTAGTTGCTCTTGAAATTTATCCTTTTAATAAAATTTTGTTAAGTGAACTAAAGAATCTGATATCAGATAGTGCACTTGAAAATGCCCAAAATTTTATTATCGATCAGAATCAAAGTTCGATAGTCCTTTTAAATGATATTACTGTAGAACATGCAGCCGCAGCAGTGACAGTTGCATTAACAGAAAATATTCAGCCAAATATCTTGGATAATAGGAATGCTGATCCTATTAGTCAGTCTTTCAAGCAATCATTTGCTAATAAGGCGGGAGAAATGATTGCCATAGCCGGGGGGGCAGCTTGGCTACAAGTAGTATCACAATTAATTTCTTCTGTATCTTGAAAATAAGAGAATAAAATTTATGGAAATCTTAACGGTTTGTAAAAATATTTCTGAAAAAATTCAACGTGAAATTTTATTAAAATGGGTGGGGAAAAAAGAATTAACTACAGATGATACAAATATCATTGTTAGTTTTGCTAAAGATTATTCAAATCAAATCTTTTCTAAGGCACCTTCTGAATTAATTGAAATTATATTTTCAATAATTTATGTTCCGAAAGATAAGTTATTGATAGAAAAAGTAAAAGGTGATGTTTTTGATGAGATAAGTAGTAATAACCCATTACTTTTCCAAGGAATGTCAGATTTTGGTGAGAAGCCAAAATTATTTGCTAATAATATTTTATTATTAGCTATAACTAAGCTATTTGAGAATGAAATTCTAGAAAAAACTGATATTAGTAAACTACTCATACTCAGTGAAAGTATTAAGTTTATCAGCTTTTATAATCCTAAAAGAAATGAAGAAAATGAATTTAGTCAAGATTTTATCGATATTCTTCTGAAGTTCCATGAAGAGATAATTTCTGAGGACTGGAAAGATGCTAATCTAGTTGCACCTAAAATAGAAGATCTTTTTGAATTACAGGATATCGTAAATCCAGATGAGGAATCTGATGAAGACCATCCCGTTGAACAAATTCAAAATGAAAATATAGAAGCAAGTAGTGCAAATATCATAGGAATGTATAATGCCCTATCTTCTTTCAGAAATATCTCTAAAAACTTTTATCAACAAATAATAGATAAACAAAATCAATATGATATTGAACAGGATTTATTGTGGTGGTTAAATGTAAGTCATACAAAAAAGTATCCTAACCAAAATTTTTATTCTTACAAGCTGATAGAAAATCCATTTGTAAGTTCTGCATTTATGGTTTTAGATTTGTGTTCAATTGAATCTTTAAATTCACCCTTAATACTACCATTACCTGATAAGGTTAAAGCCTTATTATTAGAGTCAATATATAAGTGCTTTCCAGAAGTTCTAAAAGATAAAGTTATATTAAGCACATTCAAAGAAATCGAGAAAGACGAATTCAATGTACTACCTGAGATAGATAACATTAGATATATTCTTAGTATATTGGAAAAATTCTGTGATATAGATCTAGAAGTTTCAGTTCCAGCATTTAGTTTACAGATGCTGTCATTAGTTCAAAGCTTAAAATTAGGGTTGGTTAAATGACATTATATACGTGTAAAAACCCTGACTGCCCTGTAAAAAATTCATGTGAAGACATACCTCCATGTTATATAGGAAACACGCATGAAGATTGTGAGGATTTCTATGAAGTATCAAATGATGAAAACATAGAGGAAAATGAAGATAGTCAATCTAAGGATATTGATCTTAAAGAGATTTTAGTATGCAATACTCATATTAACTATGATCAAATTAAGTTTTTTAGTCTTGAGGCTGAGCCAAGTATTGCAACATTCATAGGTTTACCAAATGTGGGTAAGACTAGTTTATTAACTTCAATAATTTATGCATTGCGAATGGGAAATGACGCTGATCTAGGATTTATGGGATCGTCCACATTAAATGCATGGAATCAATTAATAGACCTAACACACTATGCCCATGGTGAGACACCACAGCATCCTGAAAGGACAATTGATAGGCCTGGAACCCGATATTTACATCTTCTAGCAAAACACAATGGGAAAGGTTCAGATCTTTTTCTTGGTGATACAGCTGGGGAAATCTTTTCTAGCCTAATTGGCAATCCTGATGAGCAAAGTCAGGAATATCAACGTATTGTTCAGTGGATTACAGAAGCAAAAATACTACTGATTTGCTTAGATAGCTCAGAATACTACACGGATAAGTTATGGCTTTCAAAAGATAATCATACAATATTTATAGATAGAGTTTCAGAAATAATTGCAAAATACAACCCTAATGTTGATATTATATTCATTGAAACTAAATATGATCTTGTCCAAAATAATAAAAAAGTTTATCAATATCATGAACAAGTGAATCAATATTTTTTCGATAGATTCAAAAATATATTAAAACACATTAAGACTATAAGTATTACGGCAAAACAAGGTGAGTTTCCTGTAGGGGTTGGTGAAATAATAACCACATGTTTGGCTGCGCAAACAGGGAAAAATACCCACGAAGATTTAAATCTTGTTAAATATAATGTTCAAGATGTTTATTCAGAATTAAAAGAGTGGATTTAATGAAATATGAAATTCTAATTTTAGGCGAACCTGCATCTGGAAAGTCGAATTTTCTTAGAATGTTGGCCTATAAGTGGACTTTAGCTGATTCAGCAGTAAAACAAATTAAAACACCAAGTATGCTTCTAGATCAAGATATATTTGAGGGTTATGTAGTAGATAGAACTCAAAGTGACTATAAAAGCGGTACTTGGGATTTAAAATTTGAAAACCAAGAAATTAATATTGAATTACCAGAATACAATGGTGAGGAATTTTTAGATATTACTCAACATGCAAATTGGACGATAGAGTGGAATGAACGAATCATAAATTCAAAAGGAATTGTTTTAATGATTCCAGTTGATAAAGATGAAGTTTATGATTTAGCAAAACCATGTGAGCAGCAGGTTGAAACTAAAAAATTTGAAAAAAAGGATGCTGAAAATATAGTAGGTAGTGATTTTAATTATATTAGATTTTTTCAACAAGTAGCTTTGCTTAAAAAAATATCAAGAAAAGAAGTAAAAAAAATCCCATTAGTTATAATCATGAATTTTTGGGATAAACTAGATAAAACTAGCATAAATATTACACCCGAAGACCAGTTGGAAAGCGTATTACCATGGTTTTATAATTTTATTATGTGTAATTGGGATAAGGAGTATATTCAGGTTTATGGCGCTAGTCCATTGGGTAGTTTAGCAGAGAGTTTACGTGTTAGAGATAAGTATCCCGAAGACCCTTCAAAGAAGATTTCAGACGCAAGACAGAAGTTTTTAAGAAACTTACAGAAACAGTCATGGGTAGTTACGAATGATAACCCGACTATTAAAAATTATGATCTAAGTATTCCATTTATTTGGATGTTTAAAAGACTTGGTAATTAAGATGTATTTAGACTGGGCATGTATTTATTCTGATGACAGTGCCAGAATTAAAGGACATCAGTATAGAAATAGTTCTTTAATTTTAGAGCAAAAGCAGAAAACTGATCTAAAAAACTTTTTCTATATTCCTAGTAATTTTCCTAAGATACCTTTAATTAGTGGTAAATGGTTTGACTCACTGAATAAATTTGCTATTGGATGTACTCAGATATTGCCAGTCGATGGACGTACAAGTTATATAACTTTCATGATATTTTTAGATAGTGAAAATATCGAAAAAATAAATGACATTTCCTGTATCTTAAAATTTCTTACCCAAGATGCCATTTACCTAAGAGAAGTTTCTGATGCTAAACAGCCTTCCCAGATTTTTGTAAATGATTCAAATTTTTCATTTTTAGATGAACATTCTAGGGGTGAAGTAATTCTTAAGTCAAAAAATATTATTTCAACTATATGTGATGTTTACTCTAAAAAGCGTTCTAATATAATACCTATAGCTGTTGATGAGGTGGAAACCTTAATTGAATATACAGCTCTTTTGAATGAAATTTGGATGAAACTCCTTCCAACTGTAAGAAAAGATTTTAGTTGGATAGGTTTGATTAAGTATATTGATATTTCTTTTAAAGAAGTAACTAGATTTATTTTTACAGAAAATTTCACTTCGCAATGGGAAACGAATATAAGATTGGGGAAAGTATTACCGTTAGGTAGTAATAAAGACAATCAGTTTTCTATTAATTATTTTAATTCATTTGAAAATTTATCTGTTGGTAATCCTAATGTGATTTTTAGAGATTTTAATGGGAGTTTGAATGAATTTCATCTCTTATCTAGTTTTCTCAATAGTTTAAGTGTTGCTGAGAGTGGTAATGAGGTTAATGTTAGGATAATTAATCTTATGAGCGCACTCTATTATATAAATGAATTATTTTGCGATAATTATATTTCAAAACATTTCTTTGATATCCAGTATGAAATTATTTCTGAAAAATTGTTGCAGGAGATTAAGCATGCAACCAACTTTTTTGAATTACAAAGGATTTTTGCTGATAAAAATAAATTGATTGATAATCAAGTCATACAGTCTCTAAAGGTGAAAATTAAAGAGTTAGTCTCTAAAGGGCAGAGTTTTAATAAATCGATTTTGGCTCATGCTATGAAATTCTCATGGGTGAGAGAAATTATTGTTGATATTATTAACGATTTGGACTTGAGTCAAAAAGATTGTATTTATTCTTTGATTCTAACTCTCTATCAAGACTTAAGTGATGAGAGATTAACTTTTTGGTTTAGCTTTTTATCTCCATTTAGAGAGAAAGTTTTAGATAGCTTAATTGAAAATGTGACTCTATATCCTAAAAAGTTTAAGTTAGATGAGTTATTGTTTTTAAAAGATGTTTTCTATAAAAATAATTGGTCTGAGTTTAGTTTAATTTTTTCTATACTATTGGTTCATCATAATGCGGATGGTTATCAAATTGAGCTGCCTTTTATTCTAGACGAAATATATAAAAGCGAAGAAAATATTGATAGGTTTAAGGGGATTATTCGAAGTACTTGGGGGACAAGTAAATTTATTAGCTTATATTTGAATTTTTTAAAAGATGATGCAGAAAAAGACCATTTTATCTTTGTTGAGTCATTTTGGGAATTTTTAATAGAGAATTTATCACACTTGTCTAAAGAGCCTCTATGTCACTTTGTCTTAAAATTATGGCTAATTATTCTACCAAAATTATCTGCTGATGAAAAAAATGAAATATTCGACCAAAACTTTTTTGATAGAATCTTGTTTTATATAATAAATGAAGATTTTATTGAATATGTTTCTGTTTTTTTAATTAATTTGGCTAATGTTTCTGGACTTCATTTATACAATCTAAGTAGTAGAAATCGAAAGTTAATTTGGAGTAAAAGCGGCTCTAAAAATTATCTTAAATCCACCTCAGTTGCTTGTATTCAAAGCAATAAACCTATTGCTGAAATTGAAGATGTACTTTTTTATGAGATAGATAATTATTTGTATAAAGATTCATCTATTGCTATTAGTAGTTCTTTAGTCAATTACTTGAAAAATCCACCAACCATTTACTCTCTAAAACATGAAGTAGTCTTACATAGACTTTCATCGTATATGTCTAAAGTAGAAATGGAGATGTATGTTCAAAATGTTAAGAAAAAGCCGAATATCTTCAAAGAGTTGATAAGTGCATTTAAAGCAAGTAAAAAAGATAAATATAAGAAAATATTACCTTATCATAGTGTTACCTTTCTCAATCATATGAATTTTGAGGATAAGTTGGAAGCATGTTATCCAGATGGTATGGTTGATATAAATGTTGGTTATTCTGAATGGAAAAATACATTTCAGAGTTGTTTAATTCGTATAACTAGTTCTAAGTTAGATTTAGAGATCATTTGTAGTGATTGTAATTTAGATTATAAAAGGTTTCCAAATGGCGATACTATTGGAAATTTTGCAGCAATGATTGTTAATCAAGTTTTTGATCAAAAACGTATTAATGGTATACTTTTTATTCAATGTATCCAAAGGCATTTTGGTATCGATAAAACCTATGATTATTCAAGTGAATTTAATCAATATAAGCTGTTTTATATGCTAAAAGCATATTACGAATTGAAGTTTAACAAATAGAAATATGAATTAAATTTTTCAACTGTGCTATGTTTAGTTTAGTATTTAAACTAAACACAACCCGAATAGCGGATAAGCAGTTGACTTGAAAAAGAGAAGGACTAGAGCCATCAGTTGAGTTACCACACCAAACTCACAACTCTAATCCTTATCCGACATAGACACCAACATATCAAACAGTCCGCTAAGAAAATTGCAAATACGCATATTCTAAAAGCGGACATTTTTACTTTGGAGAAACCGGACATTTCTATTTGGGGCTTACAGTTGTTGTTATTCCCCAATTAAAATGTCTATGCGATAAACCATTTAAAAT
>NZ_JAKLTL010000011.1:0-111856 GCF_022012315.1 Acinetobacter sp. ME22 | reverse complement strand
TTTCAAAAATCTATGGCAATAACATAAAGTTCATTGTCAGTATTCTATTAACTACTTTAGTCACGATTGTTATTTTGGAATTTATTTGGTGGGGAATATTTTACTCAGAAGGCTCCATTCCAATTCGAATTTATGTATGGAATATAGCAATCCTAACTTTACCATGGTTGCCAATTATTAGTATTCTAGTCACCCAAAGATGGAAAAAATAGAAACTTTAATCGTAAGCGTCCGCTGAACCCCATGCATATTTTTTTAATTTGGCTCAGGCTTCCAGTTATGTGGCAGTAGCGCTTCAATATCTTTCATTTTATGTGTCGGCAGCCTTTTCAGCACATCACTGAGATAGGCATACGGATCTAAGCCATTCAGCTTGGCTGACTGGATTAAAGTCATGATGTTCGCTGCCCGTTGACCACTACGCAGTGATCCTGCAAATAGCCAATTCTTTCTGCCTAAAGCCCATGGGCGCATTTGATTTTCCACCCAATTATTACAAATAGGCAAATTCCCATCATCCAAATAGTGGCTTAAGGCTTGCCAGCGTTTTAGACTGTAATTGATGGCTTTCGCTGCAGGCGAACTCTTGGGTACTTTATCCTGATATTCTTCCAGCCAGTCATACAGTTGTCGCATGATCGGTTGACTGTCCTGTTGCCTTCGCTGGTGGCGTTGTTCGGCACTACAGTTTGGTAACTCTCTTAATTCCGCTTCAATTTGGTAAAGCTGTTGAATCAATTGCAGGGCTTGTTCAGCAATGAAACTTTTCTTCGTCACATGCAGTTCGTGAAATTTACGACGCGCATGCGCCATGCAACCCACTTCAATGACCTGACCTGATTTAAAGCTTGCCTTATAACCACTGTAATCATCACAGACCAAATGACCCTGCCAGCCTTTCAGGAACTCTTCAGCATGCTGACCTGATCGACTCAGTTGAAAGTCGTAAATGACCGCCTGAATGGGATTGTATTGTGTGGTGGCATAGGCCCAGACATAACCTTTCTTGGGTTTCTTCTCGGCAATCTGCATCACAGTCACTGGTGTTTCATCTGCATGAATCACCTGTTGCTGCAATATGATCTGTTTTAAGGCTTCTGCCAATGGCTCTAGCTCAACCCCGCAGCGACCTATCTGAGAAGCATTGCTTCGCAAGAGATAATGTGAATCTAGACAGATCAACACCTGCGCGCAGAAAGATCTGGCGTTGGCGATACAGAGGTAAATGATCGGCATATTTGGACACCAGCACATGGCTGAGCAGTTCAGGACTGGCAATGCCTTTATCAATCACATAGGCAGGCATCGCTTGCTGCGTCAAGGTATCACACTGATCACAGACCCATTTGCCACGGATATGCTGTTCCTTATAGAACTGTGCCGGTCTGAAATTCAATTTCTCGCTGATATCTTCACCAATACGACGTAATTGGCAGCCACAGGCACATTTTGTCGATGCGGGTTCATGCTCAATACGGAGGGTTAGCAGGTGATCCGGTAGCGGTCGACGTTTAGGTTTGTTGACTGGGGCTTTTTGTGCAGCTGCATCAGTTTTATCCGCATTTAGCCGTTCCAATTCCAGATCAACGGCTGCGATATCTTCTTCGATGGCTTCATCTAACAGGTTGATTTGTTTGGCAGTGAGGTGTTCATTCTTCTGAGCGAATTTGTGCCGTTTAAACAAGGCAAGTTCATGCTCGTATTTTTGCGTAAGAATAGAAAGATGTTGAACTTTGGCATCTAGGTGTTGATTGGATTGTTCAAGTCGTTGTTTATCTTCTACAAGTTGCTGATGCTGCATCGCCAACTGTCTGGTAAATTCCAGCAATTGTTCATGGCTCAGTTGGCTTAAATCGGGCAGCGTATTCATGACTGCAGTATGCCTGAGGTCATGACAAGAATGAAATAGAACATTCGGAGAATAGCAGAATGCATACATCTGGTTTAGAGCAGAGTGACCACCTGTTGTTGTCCAATGCGCTGCCAGGGCAAGCCCTGAATCAATACCTGTAACTGTTCTGCACTGATGCTCATCGTTTCACCCTGATGAATCTTCGCCCAGTGGAACTTTCCTTGTTCCAATCGCCGGGAACACAGCCAAATCCCCAGCCCATCATGCACCAACACTTTCATACGATGGCCACGTTTATTACAGAACAGGTAGGCACAATGCGGTTTGATCGAGCCAAAGGTTTTCATGATCTGGACCATGGCAGTATCTATACCTGCACGCATATCCATGGGTTGGGTAGCGAGCCAGATTTCATCAATGCGGATCATGTCGCCAGTGCCTTGAGTAATTCTGCCAAAGCGGACATTTCTGATACCTGCTATTTCTGTAAGTCCCAAATAGAAATGTCCGGTTTCTCCAAAGTAAAAATGTCCGCTTTTAGAATATGCACTTTTGCGATTATCAAAGTGGACGGTTTGATATATTGGTGTCTATGTCGGATAAAGAACTTAAACGATTGTCGGTCTTGCAAGAAATTTGTGACCAACGCTTAACTCAGTCTCAAGCTGCTCAATTACTGCATATCTCGGACCGTCAGATCAGACGCTTACTGCAAAAATACAAAGCTCAAGGTCCAGTTGCATTAGCACATGCTGCACGTGGCCAAACCAGCAATTCAAGGCTTCCTGAAGAACTCAGGCTCAAATGCCTCAACATTGTTGCTGATCAACTGCATGGTTTTGGGCCAACTTTAGCGCATGAAAAGCTGACCTCCGTTCATGGCTTTGATATTTCCGTGGAAACATTGCGTTCCTGGATGATTGCAGCCGATTTATGGATTCCTCGATCCAAGCGCCTAAAACGCCCATATCAGCCGCGTTATAATCGGGATTGTTATGGTGAACTGATCCAAATTGATGGCTCATACCATGACTGGTTTGAAGGACGTGCTCCTAAATGCTGTTTACTGGTGTTTATTGATGATGCTACAGGGAAATTACAGCACTTACGTTTCTGTGAATCAGAATCAGCCTTTGACTATATGATTTCAACACGTTTGTATATCGAGCAGCATGGTAAACCCTTGGCATTTTACAGCGATAAACATTCCGTCTTTAGGGTGAATCAAAGCAGCAAGAAAGACACCAAGATTACGCAATTTGGACGCGTACTTAGCACACTCAATATCGATATCATCTTTGCTAACTCACCACAGGCCAAAGGACGTGTAGAACGTGCCAATAGAACACTGCAAGATCGTCTAATTAAGGAGATGCGGCTGGAAGGCATATGTTCGACTGCAGAAGCAAATACATGGCTGCCCTGCTTTATTGAGCAATTTAACCGTAAATTTGCCAAGATGGCCTTTAATCCCAAAGACTTACATCGGACTGTCACTGAAACTGCTGATGAATTAGATGATATTTTTACCTGGCGTGAACCACGTAGAGTGAGTAATAGCCTGACGATTACTTATGATAAGTGTATGTACATTCTGGAAAATACTGAAGAAAATCAGAGGCTGCTTGGCAAGTATATTGAGTTTCTAGAATACCCAGATGGTACCTTCGCAATTGAATACCAAGGTAGAAAAATTCGTTACAGCATCTTTGATAGATTAAGCCAGCTCAACCAACGAGAGATTGTTGAGAATAAACGATTAGGTGCTGTTCTCAATCATATTCAGCAACAGCATGAACTATTGGAACAACAAAACAAGCGGAATCGTTCTCAAAAGATGCCAAGCAGACGTGCACAGAAAACTGCAGTTCAACAACGAAATCTGAATCCTGTACTTGACTTGGAAATATCTGTATAGGACATTTCTATTTAGTTTTAAGGTAGGACATTTCTACTTAGGAATAACAATATGTGCTAATAACTAAATAAAATTTTATAAATCAATATATTAATTATCTTTAAAAGAGGATGTTTCTAGGGCTTGTCCTCATTTGAGGAAATAGCTTAAAAATGAGTATGTTTATGCCTAAATTTGATTATTTAGTAAATAATATGATTGTTTTTTGACTAAAATAAGAGCTAATTTGCCTCATAAAATGAAATGAGGACACGCCCTAATATTTTTTTTATATTCTTTTCTTTTTTTACTTTCCATTCATCACTGATTAAACCAAAAAGTTCAATTTGTTTTTCAAAAATGATACGACGGAAATCTTGTCCTCTAATTCTATTTTTAAGCTCAAACTGATACGAATAGCTAGATATAAAATTATCCATTATCCAATAAAGCAACTCTTCAAAATCCTTGGTTGTTTTTTCGAAGTATACTTCTCCTCTTTCTTCAGAAATATACCAATATTTGTCTTCATGGATTAATACATATGGAGCTCCATCATTCTGAACTGCGGGCCAAATTCTTTTTTTTCCAGCCCAATTTTTTCACAAACTTGATCAACCTTAGCTTGAATTTCTAAAAACGTAAGCATTATTCTTTGATTCTCCAAATGTTCTTAATATCTATTTAACATAAATCTCTTATACAAAATTAAAGTTTTAAGACATCTATCCCTACAGAATATAAATATAAAAGCCTTGAACAATATTTCACAAGGATGAGTAACATTTGTGCTCAATTTCTACTTTTATTAAAAATATTGCAAAAATTGGTTTGGCTTGAACAGTTGCAGATGACATTTTCGCGCACCTCATTTCAATCTACCCCTTATCCTGCACCAGACTATGCACATACGCCACCGCCGCCGTGCGGTTTTCAACCGCCAGTTTGGCAAAAACATGCTCAAGATGCTTATTTACGGTACGAGGACTCAGTGCCAAAATTTCCGCAATATCCTTATTGGTTTTTCCTAAAATCAGCCAGTGCATGACTTCTGCTTCGCGCTGCGTCAGTTGCGGACAAAACTTCAGAATATCTGCCACGCTTAAAGTTGCAGTCGCCAGTTTAATTTGCACCAAATAATTTTGATTGCTACGTTCAACTTGCCACGGCGTCAGCAACAAAAGCTGTAAATTCTGGGTCGGTGTGGCATAACTACAACTCATCAAACGCTTCGGGTCTTTGTCCTGTTTCAGTTCGCTAAACCAGTGCTTGAGTCCCTGTGCAAAGCCTGCTCTGTCAGGCAGACATTCTTGTAAAATTTGCTCGGCTTTTTGAGTTTGCCACAGCATTTTTCCTTCGGAATCGAGTGCCAAAATCGCGGTTTCGGTGGCATCAATCACCTGTTTTTGTTGCTGTAATAACTTGGCATGCGTCAGGTGTGTACGCACCCGCGCTAGCACTTCTTCGATATTTAACGGCTTGGTGACATAGTCCACGCCTCCGACCTGAAAACCACGCACAATATGCTCGGTTTCCGACAGCCCTGTCATAAAAATCACGGGAATGAGCTGGGTAATCGGGCTGGCTTTGAGTTGCAGACAGCTTTCAAAACCGTCCATGTGTGGCATGTTACCATCGAGTAAAATCATGTCGGGCTGACAGCGATGGGCAATTTCAATCGCACTTAAACCATCGGTGGTGACCAGCACCCGATAGCCTGCCTGATCAAGGCTTTCATGCAAAAGCCCCAAATTTTCGGGCACATCATCCACAATTAAAATTACCGCATCATGATGATTCATCAATGCTAAAGTCCTGAAGCTGCTGTTTGGCCATTTTGAGGTCAAATTTTTGCACAGATTGTGCCAACTGCAACCATAATTTTTGCTGTTCGGGAAAATCCTGCTGATACTGTTGCAGCGCCTGTTGTGCCCCGCGAATATACCCCTGACTGAGCACGTCCTGTAAATGTGCCAAGGCTTGCGGCAAGCTCTGTACTGAAGTTGCTGATAATGTTTCAGTGACTTTCTCTGAGTTTGATGATGCTGGCTGAGTCGATTGCACTTGATTTGGCAAATTGGGCTGCTGCGCTTGCTGCTCGGCATTCAGCCACGTTAAATCCAGTTTGTCGCCAATTTTGCTCAGCAATAAATTCAGATCAATCGGTTTCAGTAGAAAATCTTCTGTCAGCACCGCATCTTGTGGATTCACCGCACGCTCATTGGCATCGGCGGAAATAATCACGATCGGCACATTGGTAATATGGTTTTGGCGGAGCAAACGTGCGGTTTCCCAACCGCCCATCAACGGCATATTGAGATCCATCAGAATCAGGTCAGGCTGAAACATCGGCACTTGGCGCAGACAGTCAATTCCCGATTCGGCTTCTTGCAACTCAAAACCCAGCGGGCGCAAAAAGTTGGCGACCAGACCACGATCGACCGCTTCATTGTCCACCACCAAAATCCGTTTACGCTCACCGACATAACCCACGATCTGATTGCTATGCAGGTTACGAATCGGATGAATCAGGTCTTTGGATGGTAAATACAGCTTGATATGAAAACTGGTGCCCTGATTCAGCTCGCTGCTCACGGTCAGTTGTCCGCCGAGCAAATCCACCAGTAATTTAACTATCGGTAGCCCTAGCCCTGTCCCCGAAAAACCGCCCTGCACCACATTACGCCCACGTTCAAAAGGCGTGAAAATGCGCTGCAAATCTTCCTTGGCAATCCCGCAACCCGTGTCCTGAACGGTAAAATAGGCGGTCTGAAAACGGTAATCCACCTGTAAACGGATTTCGCCTTTACGGGTAAATTTCAGGGCATTACCCAACACATTAATCAGCACCTGTTCCAGACGTTTTTTGTCGCTACGCACATATTGTGGCAGGTGTTCACTGATCTCACAGACAAATTTCAGATGCTTCTGCTCGATCTGCGGCTGAAACATTTGCACAATTTGCTGAATAAAATCAGGGAAATGGATATCCACCATATTCAGGGAAATCTTGCCTGTTTCGATGCGCGCCAAATCCAGCAGACCATCAATCAATGATGTCAGGTGCTGCCCGCTACGGCTAATCACCCCCAAAGCCTTTTCGCCCTGTTCCGAGAGTTTTTCCTGCTTTTGCAATAACTGGCTATAGCCCAAAATACTGTTCAATGGCGTGCGTAGTTCATGGCTAATCCCAATCACATAACGGCTTTTGGCCTCGTTGGCTTTTTCTGCCTGAATCCGCGCATCTTGCAAATGTTGCGAGGTGACTTCATGCGCCGCTATTTCTTCGAGGAGCAGGCTATTTTGCTGCTCACTTTCCTGTTCGGCATTTCGGCGGCTTTCATCATTCAACACCAGCCACCACGCCGCTACACTGATCAAGAGAAATAAAATGCAGTAAATTTTCACAAACAGGGCAAACAGTTGCTGCTGCCCTGCAGTATGAATCGCGTCCAAGCTGCTTTTTTCCTGCAAATACACCAAGCTCAGACAGACCGCCAGTGCCAGCACCAAACTCAGCATCACCAGTAAATACAGACTCAAACGCGTATTCAGGCGCTGTGCCCAGCGACTAGGCAAGTAACGAATCAGCAGACTTTTCCATTGCTCCGACCAGCGCGCATGCGGTTTGCAACGGTCATGGCAACGCGCTTCCAGCGAGCAGCACAAGGAGCAAATTTCCCCGCTATAGGCAGGACAACTCGCCATATCGGCTACTTCATATTCACGCTGACACACCACGCAGGTTGCCACTGAAGTCATCGCTAAAGCTTCAGGCTGACGGGCAAGGTAATATTTGCCTCGGGTCAAATAAGCAATGATCGGGACACTTAGCATGGCTGTACCCAGTGCAATAAAACTCGCTAAGCCTTTTGCCAGTTCTCCGAAAAATCCCAGATAACTCAGCATCGACAGCAAGGATGCCAACAGCAGCGCACCCACCCCGACAGGATTAATGTCATACAGATAGGCACGGCGAAACTCGATGCCTTTCGGGCTTAATCCTAAAGGTTTACAAATGATTAAGTCTGCAACCACCGCACCCATCCATGCCAATGCGATATTGCTATACAACCCCAAAATCTGCTCAACCGCATGGCTAATGCCCATTTCCATCAGCATGATGGCAATCAGGATATTGAAAATCAGCCAGACTATCCGCCCGGGGTGGCTATGGGTTAAACGGGCAAAGAAATTTGACCATGCCAGTGAACCTGCATAGGCATTGGTCATGTTGATCTTGATTTGTGCTAGACACACCAGTAGCACCGTGAGCCAAAGCGCGACATCTGCCGAGGAAATGCCCTGCTGAAAAGCCACCCAATACAGATAGGTCGGATTGCTGAGTTCAGTCTGCGGTACGGCATAGCGATAAGCCAATACCATCAGCAACATGCCCATCAGGATTTTGACAAAACCAAAAATAATCCATGATGGCCCACCCAAAAACACCGCCAGCAACCATGAACGCGGATGTTGTTCACGCGGTGGTAAAAAGCGCAAATAGTCGGCTTGCTCGCCAATCTGAATCACAAACACAAACAGCAAGGTACAGGCTGCGCCAAAATACGTCAGGTTAAATGCGGTTGAATGTGAGGTAACGCCAATAAACTGCATACTTTGCTCAAGCAGTTGTGGCTGTTTCCACCACACAAAGATCCACGGCAATAGCAGTAAAATCAGCCAGATCGGTTGGGTAATGGCTTGAACTTTATTGATAAATCCAACCCCTTTCACTACCAAAGGCAAGATGATCAGGGCGGAAATTAGATAACCTATGCTCTGCGGGATATGCAGCGCCAACTCCAGTGCCATCGCCATAATTGCAGCTTCAAACGCCAGCAAAATAAAAGTGAAACTGGCGTAAATGACCGAGGTAATGGTCGAGCCGATATAGCCAAAACCCGCGCCACGGGTGAGTAGATCTACATCGACATTGTATTTGGCAGCATAGTAACTGATCGGCCAACTGGTCAGGAAAATCAGGCTACACACCACAATCGCTGCCATCAACGCATTGCTAAAACCATATTGCCACAGCAGGGTCGCGCCAATCGCTTCCATCGCCAGAAAACTCACCGTCGACATGGCGGTATTTGTTACCCTCCACGGCGACCATTTCCGTACCGAGCGCGGTGCATAGCGCAAGGCAAAATCTTCAATACTCTCATCCGCCACCCAAATGTTGTACTCACGGCGGGTTGGAATCACCCGTTGCGGGGCTGAAGGTGGCGTTGGCGATTTCGGCATGATGGAATTCCAGCAAGGCATGAACATTCAAGTGCTGCTTGCACTTTGCCAAAATTTGCCGATTTTGACCATGCTTTTATCCTGCGTACAGATACGCAATATAACGTATTTTCGATTTTGCCCCGACACGCCACACTGAATGCAACTCAAAAATTCAGCATCGATATCGGGGAGGATGGCGATTATGAGCGTATCTCAACATTCAGATGTAAACAGCCTGCAAGGCAGCAGTGACAATCAAAAAGCAGTCAACGAAACCCTAGAAGACTATACCCTGCGTTACGCACCACACAGTTTTAGACGCTGGAGTCCGAAAGTGGTGGCAATTACCGCACTCGGTGGCATTGCCTATCTCGCGGATTTCTCGATTGGTGCGAGTATTGGCATGTCTTACGGTACCACCAATGCCGTATTCTCGATTTTATTTGCCGCGATCATCATTTTCCTGACTGGGATTCCACTCGCCTACTACGCTGCACGTTATAACATCGACCTCGATCTGATTACCCGTGGTGCAGGTTTTGGCTACTTCGGTTCGGTGCTGACCAGTATTATTTTTGCCAGTTTTACCTTCATTTTCTTTGCGCTCGAAGGTTCAATCATGGCGCAAGGTTTGCTACTCGGTCTCGGCATTCCGCTGTGGGCAGGCTATTTGCTTTCAACCTTTATGGTGATTCCACTGGTGATTTACGGCATGAAAGCCTTGAGTAAATTACAGGTCTGGACGACTCCTGTCTGGTTGATTTTGATGATTGGCCCTGTCGCCTATCTCATCAATAAAGAGCCGAATCTGGTCGGTCAGTTTGCTCAATTTACAGGTCATGACGGCTTTGCCCCTATGGATATGGCTGCAATTATGCTCGGTGCAGGCGTGTGTTTATCACTGATCATGCAAATTGGTGAACAAATTGACTACCTGCGCTTTATGCCAGCTAAAACCAAAGACAACAGCAAACAATGGTGGGCAGCCGTCATTTCCGCAGGGCCAGGTTGGGTGATTTTGGGTGCGCTCAAACAAATCATCGGTGCATTCTTAGGCTTCTACTTGCTGACCAAATTACCGGGCGTGAATGCCACTGAACCTGTACAACAGTTCAATGCCGCTTTCCATGACATGCTTCCAGGTTGGTTAGCCTTGGCCTTGGCGGTAATTTTAGTGGTCATTTCACAAATCAAAATTAACGTGACCAATGCTTACTCAGGCTCTTTGGCGTGGACCAGTGCTTACACCCGTATCAGCAAACATTATCCTGGTCGTATTATCTTTGTCTTGGTGAACTTAGCAATTGCCCTCGCACTGATGGAAGGCAACATGTTCGCGGTGTTGGGCAAAATCTTGGGCTTCTACTCCAACTTTGCCATCGCTTGGGTGGTGGTAGTTGCGACTGACATTGCCATCAACAAATATGTTTTGAAACTTTCACCAAAAGAACCTGAATACCGCCGCGACATGCTTTACAACATCAACCCTGTGGGAATGGTGGCTTTCCTTGCCGCAGCAGGTCTTTCGATTGCAGCATTCTTTGGGTTATTCGGGAGCTTCCTTGCAGCTTACTCACCATTGATTGCGCTTGTGGTTGCCTTTGTGCTGACTCCAGTGATGGGCTTGGTAACAGGTGGAAAATACTATATCAAACAAGAGCATGATGGTATTAAAGAATCGCGTTATGACGCTGAGGGAACACCTGTGGCAACTGTGTATAGCTGCGTGGTGTGCGATGAAGCTTATGAACGCCCAGATGTGATGTTCTCACACAAACATAGCGGCACGATCTGCTCACTCTGTAAAACTTTGGACAAATAATTAAAACTACAAAAACTCGAACAACACCCCTTTTTTACCCCCAGCGATGTCCCCCAACATCGCTGTTTTTTTATTTATTGGGATGATGAAATACGTCGACTAAGTGGCATCAAACAATTGCAGTAATTCATCTTCACTAAAGGACGTATTGATCTGACTGTTTTTCGATAAAATCGACTGCGCCAGTTGTGCCTTGTTTTTCTGCATCAACAGGATTTTTTCTTCAATACTCTGATTCATCAGCAGTTTATAAACGAATACAGGTTTGTCCTGCCCAATGCGCCATGCCCGATCCGAGGCCTGATCCTCTGCGGCAGGGTTCCACCACGGATCATAGTGAATCACGGTATCAGCAGCGGTCAGGTTCAGCCCCACCCCGCCTGCTTTCAGGCTGATCAGAAAAATCGGCACTTCACCCGACTGGAAACGCTGAATCACATCATCACGTTTTTGGGTCTGACCTGTCAGTTTGACGTACTCAATGCCCTGTTTTTGCAAGGCATCCCCAATCAGACTGAGCATGCTAGTAAATTGGGAAAAAATCAAAATCTTACGCCCTTCCTGCAACATGTCAGGCAAGGTGTCCATTAAATAATCGAGTTTGGCAGAATGAATTTTGTGACTGTTCATCCCTTCCAAATTCAATAAACGAGGATGGCAACACACCTGACGCAGTTTCAGCAAGGCATCCAAAATCTGAATATGACTGCGTTTTAGCCCACGCTCCGCCAGAATGCGACGGACATTGCTTTGCATCGCAGTACGCAGTGCTTCATAGAGCTTGAGCTGTGCATCATTCATGTCAATATTGACTTCAATGGTGGTTTTCTTCGGTAGCTCTTTCGCCACTTCATTTTTCAGACGGCGTAAAATAAACGGACGGGTACGTAGCACCAGTTTTTCTTGCAAATCAATACGCTGCTGTCGCTCAATCGGGTAACGGTATTTACGGTTAAAGTGGTCCTGAGTCCCCAAGAAACCGGGCATTAGAAAATGGAACAACGACCACAACTCACCCAAATGGTTTTCTAGCGGCGTCCCTGTCAGGCACAAGCGATGCTGTGCTTGTAACTGCCGCGCAGCTTGTGAGACTTTGGCATTCGGGTTTTTAATGTAATGCGCTTCATCGAGCACCACCATGTGAAACTTTTGATCTTTCAACAGATGAATGTCACGCGCCAACAGCGGATAGGTGCTAATCACCACATCATATTCAGCCAAACGCTGAAAATGCACATGACGGTTATGTCCGTGCAACACCAGCACTTTAAGTTGTGGTGCAAATTTTTGTGCTTCTTTAAACCAGTTTGAGGTCAATGAAGTCGGGCAAATGATCAGCACAGGGGTTTTATTGAGCTGCCCTGCCTGCTGCTGCAACAAGATATGTGCGAGGGTTTGCGCGGTTTTCCCCAAGCCCATGTCATCAGCCAAGATACCGCCATGACGGGTTTCAGTCAAAAACTGCAACCAGCCCAAACCTTGCTGTTGATAACTTCTGAGTTCTCCACAGAAACCTTCAGGCGTTGCCAAAGCCTGCTGCTCACCTTGCTGCAAACGCTGAATAAACTGTTTTAAACGATCAGCATGGTACAGATTCAAATTTAAATCGGTGGCTTGGGACAGCAGCGCGACATCATAGACATCCAGTTGAATGTCATCATCCTGATTAAACAACTGATTCAGATGAACCAAAATCGGCTTAATGTCTTTAAAGTAAATCAGCAGACTCGGCGCATTGCTGATTGGAACCACAAAATAATGTTCTTCATCAAACTCATGCAACCGCTGCATGTCGAGCAATTTCGGATGCAACTGAATCAGACGTGCCAGTAGTTCCGCCAGATTATGCTTATTGCCCCGTTGATCCTGAATGGTCATGCCGATGTTAAACCATTCATAACGCTCATCGGCTTGGCTCAGAGCAACATCGACATGTTGAGCAAGCTGTAAATTAAACAGGCTTTGTGCGCCATGCTCGACTGTCCAGCCCAATTTCTCAATCAGATTGATCGGAAGCAATGCTGCAATCAATTCATGCGCATCAATACAGACCAAATTTTGAGTATCAATATGCGGAAACTGAATATGCGGAAGTTGTTCAAACCAAGCTGTATCGGGTAAACATTGCCAAAATTTTTCGAGTAATGCCTGTTCTTGTTCAAGATCACGCATTTGCCGCACAGGCTTTTGCTGTTGCTGTCCAACAAAACTGTCTTCAGGCGTATTGGCTGCGACACGCCCCGCAGGATAGTCAAAAAATACACTGGCACAAGCCAATTCATTTTTTGAAAACATCCGATCTATCTGTATGTGATCACCAAAACGTAGAACTGCTTTGGGCTGCCCTGATATTTTTTTTAGTTTTTGGTCTGAGGATGCCAGCGTTACATTTTGATCGATCCGATAGCGCTGTAAAGTCTGCTCCATTTCTTCAAGTAAATGACTTGGAATCGATGGCATTTTCAGGAGATCATTGATAATTTCATAACGATATTCTGCATCGACCAGACCAATGGTTTTCTGCTTGGTATCGACATAAGTCACAGGCTGTGTATTTAAAATACGGATGTGCTGGGCATGTTTTAACTCATGCTTACTGCCTAGCGCATAAATATCGGCAATCAACAGTTCAGACTGACCATCTGCCTGCGTTTCCCACGTAAAGTCCAGTCGATACACCGCATCTGACCACTGCAATGTAGGGTTTTTATAATCATTGGCATACAACCAGCCAAACTGTGCAGCTTGCTGTAACAAGTTGGCGGGCAAGCCTTTGAGGCTTAAGCTATGTGGCGGAAGCAGGTTATCTTTTTCGGTATTTAATGCACTATAAATCTGCTGGAACAGTACACGTTCTTGCACCGTGGCATCGACATGTGAATTTAGAATATTGGCATAGTTGGTATATTGTTTAGCTTCACGCAATTCGCCCTGTTTGTTGCGGCGAACCTTATACAGTTGCAGGGTATTTAGCCCTGTTTGCTGACGCTCTACGATATAAATGAAATGATTTTCATCTAAAAATGCAGGCGTTTCCGTGCTGACCTGAAAGTGACTGAGTGTCGACTCAAAACGCTGCGACCACGCGGAACGGTTTTCCAGAGCAGGTGAATGAGCAATCAACTGATGCTGCACGGCATACTGCACGATAGCGGCAGCATGTTTACAGTGATCACCTACAGGGCAACTACAACGGGTCTGTAGAACCTGTTGTTGATTGGCATCAACGGTTACACGGGTGCGATAAGGCTGCCGCCCCTGAACGTAGGCATCGATTAACCATGTGTTGCTTGGCTGAGCGCGTACTGAAATTTGTTCGGCATCAATCTCACTGATATATCCACGACTTCGCTCAACGGTCGCACGATCAAAAGTTGAAAGTAATTGAACAATCTTCATATTTCCCAAACGTCATGACACTAAACTAAAACGCAAGCAGCTATAGTAACGATATTGGCTTTAAAAGTGCATGCTTTTTTAGGAACAATAAAAAAAATCTCTTTGCTCATTGAAATTCATAAACAGAAAAGATGTGTCTCTTTCAGCCCAGTCAATCGCTAAAATTTACTCTAATTATTTATGATTTAGATTTTTTGTCTTTTGCATAGACAGCAATACCCATTTTAAAGTTCACAAAAGCTGCACCTCATTTTTCTAGGGCGTGTCCTCATTTGAAAAATTAGTTTAAAAGGTTTAAAAAGTGATTTAATCCCTTTTTATTTGTATATTTATCAATGGCACGTACTCTACTCACCGATGATATTTGGCAACAAATCCAATCTACGATGCAATTTCATGGTTGTTATTGTTCAAAGAACAGTAGAAATATCATGGAAGCCATCTTATGGAAATTACGTACTGGTGCGACATGGCGTGATATTCCTGAAGAATTTTGTCCTTGGAAAACAGCATATAACCGCTTTAATCGTTGGGCAAGCAAGGGCTTGTGGGATAAATTTTTTTTAAACTACGAGGCGTACTGGATCAAGAATGGGTATTCATTGACGGAAGCTACATACGCGTGCATCAGCATGCAAGTGGAGCTCGGCATGGTTTCGAGCGAGCAATTGGACAGTCTAGAGGTGGAAGAACCACAAAAATCCATATTGCAACCGACGCGAATGGATTACCGATTGATTTTAAAATCACTGGAGGTGAAGTCCATGACAGCCAAGTTGCGGAGCAGTTGATTGGTAAGATTGGTCAGGCAGATTATCTGATTGCGGATAAAGGCTATGATTCAGAAAAAATTAGGATGTTGGCAAGAAAGCAAAATATTGTGCCGATCATCCCAATGAAATCAAATAGTAAGAGAGAAAATAAAGAATTTGATCAGTACTTATATCGTTTAAGGCATTTAGTTGAAAATGCCTTTGCGAGATTAAAACATTTCCGAGCGATAGCAACCCGATTTGACAAGCTTGCACGAAATTACCAGTCTATGGTTTACATTGCTTGTATGTTGATTTGGTGCAAAGCCAAATGAGGACACGCCCTAATCAAATGATTTATTTTTTAAATAAGCTTATTTTCATTTTTGACGTTGTCTCTCTCTTTCTTTTTTCGTTCTAGTTTATTTTGTACCCAGAATATAGGGAACATAAAAAGAAGTGCGAATACTGTCAAGCCATCTATCCCTTCACGCTGGATGCTTAATTGTCTTTCACCCTCTTTTAGACTAATCCATGTTTTGCCATCAACTTTTAGTGCAACCAATCTTTGACTATAGCCAATAGCTTGATCTTGTTTGAACCACAATACCTCAGCAGGCTTACCTGTATTAGCTTTAAGCTCATCAAATTTTTGATGAATCAAACAATTATTACGCCTCTCCATTGGGCTACGGCAGGTAAAATAATTTGTTTGACCATGGCTTGTAATTCCGACTAAATAGCCTGTTCGAGTGCTAAGCGACTTATAATTTAAAGTCCCGACTTCTTTATAAAGCTGATTTTTTGGAGGTAAATTTGAATGATATTTAATGACATACCACGGTAAGACAAAACTATAGAAAATAAAAATTACTGCAAAAATTTTAAACCAGTATTTTTTAAAAATTTTCCATAACCATGTCATTCTGGTTCTAAAGTTCACAAAAGCCATCCCCATTTTTAAGTCATCAATTTTTTAAATAAATCTTGTCTTGGTTTGTTTTAAATTTTTCAAATATTCAAAAATATATTGATCAAAGTTTATTTATAACAAAATTCATATCTAAATAAGCGTGAATGATTGTCGCATGTAGCAGACCATAATCCCATCAATTATATCGCGCTACCATCTTGATTTACATAAAAAAAGAACCTGAATTATCAGGTTCTTTTTTAACAACTATATCTCTAGTAGGTGTCAGAACGGCAAATCGTCATCTAGATCTGCTGGTGCAGGGGCTGCCGCTGGTTTTGGTTTCGCAGCTTGATTATTGAAACCACCTTGTGCATTGTTGTTGCCATAACCGCCTTGGTTCGCATTATTGTTGCCTGCGCCATAGTTGTTAAAACCACCGCCTTGTCCGCCCGCTTGCTGGTTATTAAAGCCCGTGTTTTGACCATAACCACCGCCGTAGTTGTTACCACCTTGCTGATTATTATTGTTAAAACGAGGTTGACCATAACCAGCGTTATCACCCGCGCCCTGTTCAGACTGACCACGGGTTGAGTCTAACATTTGCATTTGATCGCCACGGATTTCAGTGCTGTAACGCTCCTGACCATTTTGATCTGTCCATTGACGGGTACGCAATGAACCTTCGATATACACTTTCGAGCCTTTACGCAAATATTGCTGTGCAATTTCACCTAAACGGTTATGCAAGACAATACGATGCCATTCTGTTTGTTCTTTTCGCTCGCCTGTACTTTTATCTACCCAAGAATCACTCGTTGCGATAGAAAACTGGGTTAAAGACCCACCATTTGGAAAGGTCTTAGTTTCAGGATCTCGACCTAATGTACCGACTAAAATAACTTTATTAACACCACGCATTCGCTACTATCTTCCTATATGTTTCTATGTTTTACTTTATAAGAGTTATCTTCAAATGACTAGCTCTTTGCCTAACAAGTGCGTTAAATGTTGTCGTGCAGATTCATCGAGCTGCTTTTTATCTAGTTTCACGTAAGCGACTTGCTGATCCAGCATGACCACCACTTCTTCAATACCATGAATTCCCAAAAGCTGGGAAGTCCATTCATCCGTTTGTTTACCCTCAGGCAAACGCAAAATCACAGAAGTTAAATAACGTGGTTGCTGCAAACCAAAGCTGACCAAGGTCCAGATCACCGCAATTCCAGCCAGAATGCCCCAACCTGTTGACGCATTATGTAACATTAATAATTGACCGCCGAGCGTCCCCCCAAGGAATGCACCAAAGAATTGAGCACTGGCATTCACGCCCATGGCTGTCGCTTTGGATTGGATCGGTGCAGCTTTCGACAACCAAGATGGCAATAATGCTTCCATCACGTTAAAAGCGACAAAGAAGATGCCTAAGCCAAGCAGCAAGGTATATTTCGAGTGATAACCAAAAGTCAGCACCAACAAGCCCACAACCACGCCAACAATCGCACCCAAGAAAATGCCACGCATCTTACGGTGTTTTTCAGCAATAATGATGCTCGGAAACGAACAGAATACCCCGATCAGCAACAAGGGTAAGTACACCAAACCATGTTTTGATAAAGGAATGCCTGCATATTCGATCAATTGCGATGGCACATAAATAAACATCGCTGTGAGCAGTAAATGCAGTGAAAAAATAGAAAAATGCAGACGATTCAGATCTGCCATTTTCAGCACATGTTTAAGCTGCTGCAAATAACCATGTTGAAAATTACGATGGTGACGTGTGGTTTTCGGCACCAAAAACAACATCATAATGGCACACAGCCCCATGATGGTGGTGACCCAGAACAATCCAGAAATCCCCACAATATGCGTCAACCAAGGCCCGATACTAAAAGCGACCACAAAGGACAATCCGATACTCATGCCCATGGCTGCCATGGCTTTGGTACGGTTTTCTTCACGGGTCACATCGGCAAGTAATGCCATGACCACCGCAGACACCGCACCTGCCCCTGCAATTGCTCGTCCTAAAATCACCCCATAAATGGTATGTGACATGGCTGCAATCGCACCGCCCAATGCGAACAACAATAAACCAATTACCACCAATGGCTTACGACTAAAACGGTCTGCCCATAAACTAAATGGAATTTGTAAAATGGCTTGAGAAAGCCCATAAACACCAACAGCAAAACCCAGCAATGCAGGAGTTGCATATTGATAGGTCTGCCCCGCCACAGCAAACACAGGAATAATCATGAACAATCCCAACATGCGTAAGGCAAAAATACTGCTTAAAGCAAAAGTGGAACGACGTTCTAAGGCATTCATCATATCAATCTGTAATCTCTTGGGGGACGTTTGAGCAAAGCATAAAAAATGGGGCACAAAATATTGTACCCCATCATTTTATACATTTTTCTGAAATTTGGCTTAATCAGTCGTAGGATGTTTACGATATTGAATTGAGGCAATCACTGCCCACACAATAAATGCAATCCCAATCAAACCTGTCACCACTTCAGGAATATGCATGCCTGTACCACTGGCAAACATAATCACCGCCAATGCACCGATTGCATAGTGCGCGCCATGTTCCAAGTAAATATAAGCATCTAACGTGCCTTTTTCGACCAAATAAATCGTCATGGAACGCACAAACATCGCACCAATCGCCAGTCCGAGCATAATGATCACCACATCAGAGGTAATCGCAAATGCACCGATCACCCCGTCGAAACTAAACGATGCATCTAGCACTTCAAGGTACAAAAAGCCGCCAAAACCTGCTTTGATCAGACCATTGGCAGCATTGCCTGCATTGCTTTCATCTTCATCGACTTCAGGTTCACCACCCAGTAAGTGACCCAAAACTTGTACGCCAATATAGACCACAATCCCCCAAATCCCCGCCAGTGTTACAGCTAAACGTTCGCTTTCAACCACATGGTGCGCCATGATCAACAGTGAGATCAGGGTTAAAAATACCGACATCGCAGGCACATTCGCCAAATTGGCAAGACGCTTTTCAAGCCACTTAAACCAGTGGGTGTCTTTTTCTTCATCGAGGAAGAAGTTTAAAAACACCAAGCCAAGGAATGAGCCACCAAACGCTGCAATTTCAGCATGGTGTTCAATTAAACGCATCGAATAGGTTTTTGGATCATTCAACGCCATGCTGACCACATCCATCATGTTCATGTTGGCTGTCACCGCCACAATCACAATTGGGAACACCAGACGCATACCAAATACCGCAATAATCATCCCCACGGTGAGGAAAATCATTTTCCAGAAATGATCCCAACTGCGAAGCACTGAAGCATTGACTACAGCGTTATCGAAAGACAAAGATACTTCCATAATCGCCAAAATTGCGGTGATAGAAAGTGCTTGTAACATCGTTGAAAAGCCTGCTGCAGGTCCATGAGTAAAGCCCCAATATGCTGCAATCGCTAAGCAAACGATGGTGAAAAAAAACGAGAAACGAAAATGTTTCATGAACTGACCTATAAAACTAAAATGACCCGTCGCAGTGACATGGATCAACACAAACTACTGCACATTATACCTACTTCTGTTTTTGATGGATTTAAAAATCAAGCGCTAGCAAAACCCGTTATAGTGCTACTTTTGTTTCATCATGGAGTTAACATGCGTTTTTCAGAACAACTCTGGCAAAATAACCTTGCCCTATATCAAAAAATTGTTCAGCACCCATTTAATCAAGAACTGGCACAAGGCACATTAAAATCAGAAGCCTTTCAACATTATATTATTCAAGATTCACACTATTTACTGGCCTATGGTCGGGTACTCGCAGTTGCTGCTGCCAAAGCCTTTGACGCAGATGACATCATGCAGTTTTCTGAAGGCGCTAAAATTGCGATTATTGTCGAGCGCAGTTTGCATGAAGGCTTTATGCAGCAGTTTGGAATTAGCCCTGAACAGTTTGCCCATACCCCTTTGAGTCTGGCTTGTCATCACTACACCTCATTTTTATTGGCAACCGCATGGTCGGAAAGTTACCCTGTAGTTCTTGCTGCGATTCTGCCGTGTTTCTGGATTTATGCTGAAGTGGGTCTGGCAATTGTTGAAAAGTCAGCTGCCAATAACCCGTATCAAGCTTGGATTGACACTTATGCAGGTGAAGAATTCCATACAGCAGTTCGTAATGTAATTGCCACCATCGACAAGGTGGCTGAACGCTGTGATGCCGATACTTTGGCAAAAATGCAACAGGCTTACCGACGTGGCGCTGAACTTGAATGGCTGTTTTGGGACAGTGCCTACCATCAACAACATTGGCTAGGTCTCGATCCTGCTTAAGCCGATTAAAGCACCTTTCATCAGGTGCTTTTTAATTGTGTCATATATCTGTAATTTCATATATACGGATATTCATATATAATATTTTCTATCGACGATGTATCTTGAGTATTAGACATGACAACCCACATTAAAATTTATCATAACCCTGCATGTGGAACCTCACGCAATACCCTCGCCCTGATTCAAAACACTGGTGTAGAGCCTGAAGTGATCGAATACCTGAAAAACCCACCTAGCCAAGCAGAACTGGTGAACATGATTGCCGATGCAGGCTTAACTGTACGTGAAGCGATTCGTAGCAATGTTGAACCGTATGCCAACTTACACCTTGAAGAACCTCATTGGTCAGATGATGCTTTGCTGCATTTTATGTTGCAGTATCCGATTTTGATTAATCGCCCTTTTGTGATTACTGAAAAAGGAACGCGTCTGTGCCGTCCGTCTGAAGTGGTTCTGGATATTTTACCGTTGCCGCAGCTCGGTGCTTTTTCTAAAGAAGATGGCGAACAGATTATTGATGAACACGGACAGCGTGTTTCAGGTTAAGTGTATGGATCAAGTTCAATTTTTTAAATGCCTTGCCGATGAAACTCGCCTCAATCTAGTGCTGTTGGTGGTTGAACATCAGGAATTATGCGTGTGCGATCTGACTGAAAAACTTCAGCTCAGTCAGCCCAAAATCTCACGCCATTTGGCACTGCTACGTAATTTAGGCGTGCTCCAAGACCACCGTAAAGGTCAATGGGTCTATTACCGCTTGCATGAACAACTTCCAGTCTGGTGTATTGAGATTTTACAGATCGTTCAGCAGCAAGCTCCCCTTTCATTCGCAACCACACTGTCAACGCCAGTGCATTGTTGTGACTAATTTTTAGATGAACCTTACTATGGCTCAATCTCGTTTATCGTTTCTTGATCGTAATTTAACGCTGTGGATTTTTCTGGCGATGGGACTTGGCATTGCGATTTCGCAATTTTTCCCGCAAGCCTCTACAGCAATTGATCATTTAAGTGTGGGTTCGATCAATCTGCCGATTGCAATTGGTCTGATTTTGATGATGTATCCACCACTTGCCAAAGTAGACTATGCCGCACTGCCTGAAATTTTTAAAGACAAAAAAACCCTGACCTTGTCTTTGGTGCAAAACTGGTTGATCGCACCTGTACTGATGTTTGCGCTCGCGGTGATTTTTCTGCATGACTCGCCTGCGTACATGACAGGACTAATCCTGATTGGGCTAGCACGCTGTATCGCAATGGTACTGGTCTGGAATGGTCTGGCTTGTGGTGACAACCAGTATGTTGCAGCACTGGTGGCATTTAACAGTCTGTTCCAAATTCTGTTTTTCAGTACCTACGCATGGTTTTTCCTGAGCTTCTTGCCGCCTTATTTTGGTTTAAAAGGTCAGGTGATCGATGTCAGCTTCCTCGACATCAGTAAAGCCGTGCTGATTTATTTGGGTATTCCATTTTTTGCAGGCTTTCTGACACGTAGCATCTTGGTCAAAGTCAAAGGCTTAAATTGGTATCAAAGCCATTTTTTACCCAAAATCAGCCCCATCAGCTTACTGGCACTGCTGTTTACCATCGTGGCGATGTTTAGCCTGAAAGGGGGTGAAGTGCTGAGCTTACCAAGTGATGTATTGCGGATTGCCATTCCACTGACCATCTACTTTATTGTGATGTTTTTCCTGAGTTTTGCCATGAGCAAATGGCTCAGCAATAACTATGCACGCAGTACTGCAATTTCCTTTACTGCTGCGGGAAATAACTTTGAACTGGCATTGGCCGTTGCAGTGGCAACCTTTGGACTGGCTTCACCTGTGGCATTTACCACCGTGATTGGCCCTTTGGTAGAAGTACCTGTGCTGATCTCACTGGTCAGTGTTAGTTTCTGGATTCGCAAGAAATTCTTTAATAGCTAATCTGATGTATTCTCTCAAGGCAGCTATACAATATAGCTGCCTTAATTTTATAAACTCTAGGCAATCTAGCTATTTACGCACCTAACAATTTGCGGAACTGATCAGGTGGATAATGCATGCGTTTTTTAAACATATTAATAAATGCCGTCGGTGTGCTATAACCAACTGATAATGCTATAGATTCAACTGTACAGCCCTGCTCTAACATTTTTATCGCATGCATGAGCTTCATGCGCTGTTTCCATTCATGCAGTGACATACCCAATTCTTTTTGACTATAACGGGTCAGGGTTTTTTCTGTCATATGCACCCGATCAGCCAATTCTGCCAATGAATCGGTACAGGCAGGATGTGCCTGCAAATAATCCAGTAATTCGGCCAAGGCGGGATGTGAAGTCGTCGGCAAATAACTGTCAATCACATCGGCATGTTTAAGCTGCTCAGACAGCACCAACAGCAAATGCTGGTTTTCTTCAGTCAAAGGCAAGGTTGGTGGAGACTGCTTTAAATGCTGTAACAACGCACGAATCAATGGTGTTGTCATCAAGATACAAGGGGTTTCTGGTAAATGTGTACAGTCCTGCTGCTCTATATAAAAAACACTGTGTGACATTTCTCCCCAGTTCAGCGAACCATGTTCCGTATAAGGTGGCAGCCAGATTGCATAAGAAGGTGGAACCACATAACAGGTTTCAGCAACTTTTAATTCCAGTGTGCCCTGAAATACATAAATAAACTCTCCCCAACGATGTCGATGTTCCTTATAACTTACGCCCAACTGGGTATCGATAAAACGAATCCAGCGATTGGCGGGTACTTCGTTGTAAGGCGTCATTTCTTGCAAGTTCGCGGCAAGTCTTTTTTTCATAATTTGACCGAATGTATAAAAAGAGCGATCGATTGTCCATTTTGGATTATATCTTTGATTCTGATCAAAGCTAGCATAAGACATCACTTCTACCGTGGTGGGTAAAACGATGGAACTTCGTAAGTCGCTGGATTTACAAGCAGGCGGCATCATGACAGCTTTAACCATGATCTGGGGCTTGCAACAGATTTTTCTGAAAATGGTCGCAGCCGATATTGCCCCCATTTTGCAACTTGCGATTCGTTCAGGTTGCTCAGCCCTGCTCATCATTCTGTTATTTCGCCATCAGGCTCTGTCAGGCTTTTTTCAGAAAGCTTTATTCAAAGCAGGCTGCAAAGTAGCGGTGCTATTCTCACTCGAATTTTTATTGGTCGCAGAATCTCTCCATTATACCTATGCCTCTCACAGCATTGTGCTGCTGTACACAGCACCGATTTTTGTGGCATTGGCACTGCATTTTCAGCTCCCCAGTGAACGTCTGAATCGGATGCAATGGCTCGGCATTGGCATCACCTTTTTGGGATTATTGGTGGCTTTTTTATGGAATGATCGGAGCAGTTCACAGGACATTGGGCGGGTTTTATGGGGTGATGCTCTGGCACTCGGCGCAGGAATCGCACTTGGAGCCACCACGGTCACTGTGCGGCTCAGCGTATTATCTGAAGCACCTGCAACACAAACGCTGAGTTATCAACTGATTGGTAGTTTTATCATTCTGTCCTTGTTTGCACTACTGACAGGTCAGACCCTGATTCATGTTACCCCGCTGGTACTCACCAGTCTGACCTTCCAGATTGTGGTGGTTTCCTTTGCCAGTTTTCTGGTCTGGTTCTGGCTGCTCAAGCAATATGTGGCTTCAGGTTTGGGTATTTTTTCATTTTTAACGCCCATTTTTGGCGTGCTGTTTAGTGTGATTTTGCTGCATGAGCACGTTGAACTGAACTTTATTGTCGGCGCGGTTTTTGTCTTTCTCGGCATTGTCGTGATGAACTTTTTTTCTCGGAGAAGCCGAACATGAATTCACAACTTTTTGCGACTGCCTGCATGTTGCTGTCTATGGTGTCTTATCAGGTCAGTGCCAGTTTCGCCAAACAAATGTTTAGTCATGTCAGCCCATTAACCGTGACCATGTTTCGGCTGTGTTTTGCTGCGATCATTGTGATTGTGATATTTCGTTCGTGGCGGATTCTTCCCAAATTTAAAACCCTAAACTGGTCAAATCTGCTGTGTTATAGCGCCTCATTGGGGCTAATGAACTTGTTATTTTACAATTCGCTGAGTCACTTACCTTTAGGCTTGGCAGTTGGTTTAGAGTTTATTGGGCCTTTAGGGCTGGCTTTATGTTCGATTCAAAGCCGCCGTGATCTGATTTGGGTGAGTTGTTCGATTTTAGGAATTGTGTTGATTATTCCTTGGGGGCAACACAATGGTAATTTCTCGTTTATCGGTATGTGCCTTGCAATTGGTGCAGGTCTGTTTTGGGCAGCCTATATCTATTTTGGGCATAAAGTGGTTCGGCAAAATATCGGCATGCACATGCTCAGTATTGCGATTAGCTTTTCCGCGCTGCTGCTATTGCCTTTAGAACTCTGGCAACATCCGTATGAACTGTTTGCAGTGCAATATTGGTGGCTTGGACTGATGATTGCGATTTTAGCCACAGCCCTGCCTTATGCACTGGACTTGGTTGCACTCAAGCATTTGGCACGACTGCATTATAGTATTTTAACCAGTCTATCACCCGTGATTGCCGCACTCACAGGCTGTATTTTACTGGCTGAACAACTTACGGTTTTTCAGTGGATTGCTTTATTGCTGATTGTCACAGCCTCCATTGGCATTGCTGTGAGCAGTCAGCGACCTGCTTCCGATTAAGCCCACAAATACCAGCCATACAACAAAATTCCTGCTGCGACTGCCCAAGCCAGTGTTGCCAGACTTAAACAGCTCAACACGGACATTTGGGTGACCAGCAGATACACCGCAATCAGGTAAATTGCATACGGAATCAGTGACCATAAGCCAAACAGTGCAGTACGGCGCAGCGCATCCGCCCCTTGCTGCTGAAACACAATCACATGGGCAATCAGAGCAAAAGTCGGGAACAGTGGCACAAGCCCTGCAATATAAAAAGACTTGCTTTTCGACAGCACTGAAATCAACAGCACCACCAACGCGCCCAACATACATTTAAATGCTAATGCCCACATAAATCCTTCACCACCTTGCTCATTCCGATCTGCATTTTACAAAGATTTGGACACTTGCCCATGTTTTATTGCAATCAAGGCTTGCTTTTAAAATGCCAATCCCGCATCATTAAATAATAATCATTATCAATTAAGCTTGAGATGACCGCCATGCCACAAGAGACACAAGGTACAGAAGCCCTGAGAGCCATGATCACCCTGCGACAATGCTGGTTTAATCATGAAGAAATCTATATTCATCAAGGCTGTTTGCACTGTGGTTCAGCCGCTACTTACTTGTTGTATTTTACCAATCGGAACATTCAAAAGCAGATACTTGATTTTATCGGGCGCTATAACTGTAACCATTCCAAGCACTTGGACTTGCTCGATTTCAGTCATTTCCAAGACGACTATGAACTGTTTTTATCGCAACTTGAGCAAAGTGTGATTCATTATGCTTTTGCACACCAACAACCGCGTCAGCTTGCTTTTGAACAGGTTGAATCCATTTTCGAGCGCGAATTTCATCGCGCTTGTGCCTAGTTTTAAATTAATTGGCTTTCCTCCATCGCACAGGTTGTCCTGTGCTTTTTTTATTTCTAAATGCCCGATTTAGATTAGATACAGCACACACAAAGTCAGCAATGCGGGAACAGCCTGAATATAAATAATTTTCTTGCTGGCAGTGAGTCCACCATAAATCCCTGCGACCAACACACAGCCTAAAAAGAAGGTGGCAATCGCGCGGGAAAAATCGGGGTTGCCGACCAGCAATGACCAAAACAATCCCGCAGCCAGAAAGCCGTTATATAAGCCCTGATTTTGTGCCAAAACTTTGGTCAGTTTGGCTTTTTCCAAGGTGTTGCCAAAGGCTTTTAAACCTTGGGGCTTGTCCCATAAAAACATCTCTAAAACCAGAATATAGACATGCAAGATGCCAATCAGCGCAATCAATAGTTTTGCAATCCACATTTTTATTTTCCTTCTTCACTTGTCCGACACAATCTGACGCTTAAAACTGTTTTGCTACAGCTTGAACAATTTTAAATCGTTATCATATAGCAGTTTCTACTTGCTTATTACCGAGAGATCTTATGAGTCACAGTCATATCCGTATTCGAGGCGCACGTACCCATAACCTGAAAAATGTGTCCCTCGATATTCCACGCGATAAATTTGTGGTGATTACGGGACTTTCGGGATCAGGGAAATCCTCACTGGCATTCGATACCCTCTATGCCGAAGGACAACGCCGTTATGTCGAATCACTGTCTGCCTATGCCCGTCAGTTCTTATCGCAAATGGAAAAACCCGAAGTCGACTCGATTGAAGGCTTAAGCCCCGCAATTGCCATTGAGCAGAAATCGACTAGCCATAACCCACGTTCAACTGTGGGAACCATTACCGAAATTTACGATTATTTGCGTTTGCTCTATGCACGTGTCGGAACACCGTATTGCCCTGAACACGACTTGCCGATGGTGGCACAAACCATCTCTGAAATGGTCGATGCCGTTAAAGCCTTGGAAGAAGGCACAGCGCTGATGCTGCTTGCTCCTGTGGTGCGTGAGCGTAAAGGTGAATACAGCACCCTGTTTGAACAACTGCAAAGCCAAGGTTTTGTGCGTGCCCGTGTCGATGGCGAAATCATTGATATCGACAGCCCGCCTGAATTGGATAAAAAGAAAAAACACAGCATTGAAGTGGTGATCGACCGCTTTAAAGTGCGTGATGATCTGGGCAACCGTCTGGCAGAATCCTTTGAAACTGCCCTGCGCCTAGGCGGAGACTTGGCGATTTTAACGTGGATAAAAGGTGAACAACCTGACCGCGTGTTTTCAGCGCGTCACTCCTGCCCTGAATGTGACCGTGCTGTGGCAGAACTTGAGCCACGCATGTTCTCATTCAACAACCCATTTGGCGCTTGCCCTGTCTGCGATGGTTTAGGCACACGTAGCCATTTCAGTGCGGAAAAACTGATTCCCAATCCGCATCTTTCTATCCATCAAGGCGCGATTCGTGGCTGGGATCGCCAGCGTCCTTACTACTACAGCATGTTAGAAAAAGTCGCCGCCCACTATGGCTTTGATTTAGATTGTCCATGGCAAGACCTCAGTAAAGATACTCAAAAGAAATTTCTGAATGGTACAGGCAAAGAAAAAATTGACCTGAGCTATATCGATGAACGTGGACGCAAACACAGTCGTGTCATGGCATTTGAAGGCGTATTACCCCATCTGGAACGCCGCTACCGCGAAACCGAAAGCAACTATATCCGTGATGATTTGGCACAGTACTTATCCAATGCCGCCTGTGATGCCTGCGGGGGTTCACGCCTGAATGAAATTTCACGGCATGTCAAAGTTAAAGACCACAGCATTGAACAAATCACTCGCATGTCGATTGGCGATGCCGCCAGCTATTATCAAGACTTAAACCTTGAAGGGGCAAAAGGCGAAATTGCCGATAAAATCTTTAAGGAAATCCGCGAACGCTTACAATTTTTGGTCAGTGTCGGACTCAATTATCTCAGCCTTTCACGTTCAGCTGAAACCCTGTCAGGCGGTGAGGCACAGCGCATTCGACTCGCCTCACAAATCGGTGCGGGCTTGATGGGTGTGATGTATGTCCTCGATGAACCGTCGATTGGTCTACATCAACGGGACAATGACCGCCTGCTGCAAACCCTGATTCGCCTGCGTGACTTGGGCAACACGGTACTGGTGGTTGAACATGATGAAGATGCGATTCGTGCCGCCGACCATATCATTGATATTGGCCCTGGCGCAGGCGTCCATGGCGGGGAAATTATTGCCGAAGGGACTGCCAAGCAACTGGCAAAAAACAAAAACTCGCTAACTGGACAATACTTGGCAGGCAAACTGAAAATTGCAGTGCCTGAACAACGCGTGACCCCACCGAACCCTGAAAATACTATTCAGCTTTGCGGTGCGGCTGGACATAACCTGAAAAATGTCACCTTAAACCTGCCTTTAGGTGTGATGACCTGTATTACAGGCGTTTCAGGTTCAGGCAAATCGACTTTAATTAACCGTACTTTACTACCGCTTGCAGCAACCGAACTCAACGGTGCAACCACGCTGACTGCGGAAAAATACCAGTCGATTGATGGTTTACAACACCTCGATAAAGTGGTTGATATTGATCAAAGCCCGATTGGACGTACCCCACGTTCCAACCCTGCTACTTATACAGGCGTGTTCACTCCGATTCGTGAACTATTTGCTCAGACCCCTGAAGCCAAAGCCCGTGGTTATAGTGCAGGGCGCTTCTCCTTCAATGTCAAAGGCGGACGCTGTGAAGCCTGCGAAGGCGACGGTATGATTAAAGTCGCGATGCACTTTTTACCTGATATGTATGTGCCTTGTGATGCCTGTCATGGCAAACGCTATAACCGTGAAACACTGGAAGTTGGCTATAAAGGCAAGAACATTTCCGATGTGCTCAACATGACAGTGGAAGATGCCGCCGAGTTCTTTAATGCGATTCCCGTCATTCACCGCCGTTTAGATACCTTAATGCAAGTGGGCTTGGGCTATATCCGTTTGGGTCAGGCAGCAACTACCCTGTCTGGTGGTGAAGCACAGCGGGTGAAACTGGCACGCGAACTGGCAAAACGCGACACGGGTAAAACCCTGTATATTTTGGATGAACCAACAACGGGTCTGCACTTTCACGACATTGCCAAGTTGCTCGACATCCTGCATGAGCTACGCAATAAAGGAAATAGCATTGTGGTGATTGAGCATAATCTGGACGTGATTAAAACTGCGGACTGGATTGTCGATTTAGGCCCTGAAGGTGGTTCAGGTGGTGGTGAAATTATTGCGGAAGGTACGCCTGAGCAGGTGGCAGAGGTTGCCCTTTCGCATACAGGACGATTCTTAAAGCCACTGTTACAGGTAGATTAACCTTACTTCAACCTTACAAAAATCCTATATTCCGCTAAAGGATGCACAGCAACCCTGTGCATCTTTTTTTATGGTTTAGTGCCCATTTTGTGACGAATACACACACTGTAAAATTTCTTTCAAAATTATTTGCTTTTCTTCCAATAGTTTTGTAACTTTCAATGTAATATTGTGTAATTAAAGTAACATAATGTAATAATAAAAAAATTAATTAAATTATTGATATATATCATTTAATTACAATATTTTTCAAATAAAAATACGAATAATTTTAAGAACAATAATCATTATATTTTAATAAAATTGTGTTTTTACAAATCATAAAATCATGTTTGATTATTTTATTCGATGATAAATTGTTCATTTAATGTACGATTTTACTTACACAATTTATTCATATTTCTAATAGCTGTTTGTTAATACGACAAATTTTAAAATAAAAAAATTCAAATTTATGTGTTGTTTTTTTAACCAGTGTTAAAATTTAAGAATCCTGTTTACAAATATAATCCGTTTACATTCATTGACTTAATATTTTGTAACAATAGAATAACCTTCAGAATGAAACTAAACATACTGGAACTCAACATGAAAAAAATCGGTTTAGCCGCTGCGGTTCTACTCGCTATGACTGGCGCTCACGCGTACCAATTTGAAGTACAAGGTCAGTCTGAATATGTAAATACAACAGAAAATGACAAAAACTTCACTGGCGATCTTAAAGGTACTTATTACTTCAAAGATGTTGATGCATCTAAAGGACCTTTAGCTGAAGCTGCATTCTTGAACAAAGCATCTAACGTATCTTTAGCTTACCATTATGGTAAATACAATAGCTCAGAAGTTAACTTTCAAAATAATACTATGGGTGTAAAAGGTGAGGCATACTTCACGACTCCTTACACTGCATCAATTCCGTTATATACAAGTGCATCGTACAATCATACTAACAGAGACTATAAAAACGGCGATAGTGATGATAATGGCGACCGCTATGCATTAGAAGTTGGTGCAATGCCAACCGACAACTTCTTGCTTGCAGTAGGTTACACACGTACAAATACACTTGCACTCGATACTTCAGATGTCTTGAGCTACGGTATTGCAAAGGCATACGGTGAATCAGCATATAGCGATCATAAAGACTTTACGACTGCTCGTGCAAAATATGTAGGTGCAATTGACAATACAAATATGTCGATTGGCTTTGAAGCAAAAGGCATTTTCAACAGTGATCGTGGTGCTTATAGCTTAAAGACTGATTTGTTCTTGAACCCAGCATTAAGCGTTGGTGTTTCATTTGCTGATACTTCTAACCTTGATTCTGGTTTCGACCACGTTTGGGGTGCTGACGTAAATTACTTCGTCACTCCAGTAATTTCAGTTGGTGCTTCTTATGTGAAAGCAAATGCAACTGATGGCAATACTTTAGATACAGACACTGTTGGTCTAAATGCAAAAGCACGTTTCTAAGATTTAGAGATTTTCTCTAAACCAAAAAAGGACTCACTCGAGTCCTTTTTTATATCTGGTCAGTACCAAACTAAACGTCTAGTTAAAACAAACTTAAAAACTGCATTTTTTCACAACTCTAAAAAATTCGTTCACGTTTACCCTGTAAATCTTGAAATGATTTTCAACTTAAATTACTCAACACTAGAATTAAAACAACAAATGAAATAGGTGAACCAATGCGACTACCAAGTCTTATGATGATGATTGGATGCTGCGTACCGCTCATTGCCTGTGCTCAAACCAATCCGATTTTGAAAGGTCAAGACAACTGGATTGGCACTTGGCAAAGTCCTCATAGTGAAATCCAGATCCACCGCGATGGTCAATTGCAGTACCATGAAAGCCAGCATCAGGAACAACATACTGCGCATAGCCAATCTGAAAGTGAAGAACAATCAGAAATTAGCGCGCCTATTACTGTATTAGATCCCCACTATATTCAGGCAGGCAACCCTGATTTTGCTCATCGCTTTAAAATTGATAAAGCACCCTATTTGCTCAAAGGACACTGGCAAGCTGTGATTGATGGTCAACAATATACCAAAAAATAAAATGTGCTAAATCGTAACTTTGCATCGCTTGGTTACTGACATTCCATGTAGGGGCTGCTAGCATTTAATCCATATTTTTCTGCTGTCATTCCCTCATGGAACTTATCAATTTCATCCTACACATTGATCAACATCTACTTGAATTTATTAAACAATATGGTGTCTGGATTTATGCAATTCTGTTTTTGATCGTTTTTGTTGAAACAGGTCTTGTGGTTATGCCTTTCCTGCCTGGGGACAGTATGCTATTTGCAGCAGGTGCTTTAGCTGCATCGACAGGTCAAATGGATCCATGGTTATTAATTGCTTTACTGTTTACTGCCGCAGTCCTTGGCGATACGCTGAACTACCATATTGGGCGTTATATCGGCCCACGTGTTTTTGAAATGGATTCACGTTTTATTAAAAAAGAGCATCTGCTTAAAACTCACCAGTTCTTTGAAAAACATGGTGGAAAAACCATTATTATTGCACGCTTTATGCCTTTCATCCGAACCTTTGCTCCTTTTGTCGCAGGTGCAGGTCGCATGAGTTATAAACATTTTTTAGCATTCAATGTCATTGGTGGCTTTCTTTGGGTGGCTTCATTTATCACGGTAGGTTATTTCTTTGGCTCTCACCCTTTTGTAAAAGAGAATTTTAGCCATTTAATGCTCGGCATTATTGTTTTTAGTCTGCTACCTGCGGTCTTCGAATTTGTGCGTGCCAAACTCAAGGCTCGAAAACACCATTAAAATGCCATAGGCAAGTATTCAAAAGGTCGATGTTTCGACCTTTTTTATGCTCATGATTTTTTCACTGTCGTGATTGGACAGTTTTTCAAATGCGCAGCTTGTACAATCGCATCTTGCTCACCCAACAATTGCGCTGTTTCCGAACGCTTCGTATTGGAAGATTGACCCAGATTGAATGAAATTGTCGGGCCAAAGCCCCAGCCACCGCGACCAAATCCACCCCCTAAACCCAAGCCAATACCCACACCTGTACGCCTTGCAGGCGCTACCCCATGCTCAATATATTGTTGAATCCGATTATATTCACTCTGTAACTGCGTACAATTAAGCGCTTGATACTGAGTTGGTGAAATATAACTGGGTTGAATAGGTGTTGCGCAGCCTGTGAGTACTGCCGCAATCAGAACACTTGATACAATCGCCCAATATTTCATATTCTTCCTCAAGCTATTTTTTCAATTTCTGCAAATAGTGCGGCATAAGCTTGGCTCAGTTTATGCTCAGGCGCGAGATAAATTAAAGGTTTATTTTTATGATGTGATTCTTTCATGATCACCGAAGGCGGTAGCATATTGTTCAAGATCGGCAGACCTTGATCTTTGAGTTGCTGCACCACTTCACGTGGCAACTTTGCCTGAGCCTGAAACTGATTCACGACAATGCCTTCAATTTCTAAGCGCTGATTATGATCATCTTGCGTTTCTAGAATATTTTCAATGAGTGTTTGCAAGGCACGCTGAGAAAACACATCACAATCAAATGGAATCAGCACACGATCTGCCGAAATTAATGCCGATAAAGTAAAGAAATTAAATGCAGGGGGCGTGTCGATATAAATACGGTCATATTTACCCGAAAGTTCTGCAATTGCATCGCGTAATTTATAGATTTTATGTTTAGTTTCAAGACTATGCTCTAATGCTCCTAGACTTGGACTCGCCACAATGACATCGAGATTGTTAAATGGAGACTGATGTACATAAGCGTCCAAGCCTTGTGATTTAGATTTTAACAACGCTCCCAAAGTATTTCCGATTAGGCTTTTACCTGTTGCCCCCAAAACATCCTGATAAAAGCTCTCGATATTCGGTTCGAGTGCTTGTTGATGACCATTAAAATTGGCTGCATCCCCAAGTAAGTACTGGCTGGCATTGGATTGTGGATCAAGATCAATCACCAAGGTTTTAAAGCCTTGCTCAGCACTAATACTGGCAAGATTGACGGCAATACTAGATTTACCAACGCCACCTTTTTGATTAAAAATAACGCGTGTCAGCATAGTTTTATCCTAATTATTGTAATGGGTTGAATGCTCTAGTCTAACCTAGAGCTTTATGTCGATGCCTAAAGCTGTCCAACAATTATGAAAATACAGGTTTCAACTTGACCAAGACTAAAATAGCAACTAAAGCAATCCAAGCAATCACCATGCCTGCCCGACGCTGTGCCAATAAAATCCCTTCTTTACGGCGAAATGCTTTGATCAGTGAAGAAAACATCACCACAAACAAAATGGCTTTGGCGTAAAACCAAGGCTGCACCTGAAAATGCTTCATCCATAACAATGTACCGCCTGTCAGCAGCAGCAAAGTAAAGGTTGAATGTTGCAGTGCGATCACAAAGCGCGGCGTTTGTCCTGCGAGTTGTTCATTCTGCATACGAAACAAACGTAAGGAGCTTAAGGTCAACATCAGTAACAACAATAAAATGCCGATGCCATGCACAATCTTAAGTAACAAAAAAGTCGTCATGCAGCACCCTTAGCCTTTAGGTGCATGAGCACATTCGGGACTTGCAGGAGATTGCCCTTCCCACTCACTTGGCAAATAGGCATGAATGGCTAAAGCGTGAATGGCAGTCGGAGCAAGGAGTTCAGCAGCTAAGGCATAAATTTTTTGATGCCGCTGTACAGCACGCAGCCCTGTAAAAGCGTCACTGACCATCACCACTTTAAAATGTGATTCTTTACCAGGATAGTAACCACCATGCCCTGATGACTCATTAATGACATCCAAATGAGTCGGCTGGAGTTGCTGTAAACGTTCGATGAGTTGCTGCTCTAAAGTCATGAGAAACTGCCTGTCGTACCAAAAGATCTTTGTTTTGAGTATAGCAATTTTTCTTGGATTCACAGGGCTTTCTCATGGATGTATCACTTAGATTGATCTGTCGCTTTATTTTTTGAGAATTTTGCTTGTATTTTACTCAATTAATTCAATAAATTTTGAAAACTTATTGATTCTGAATCTACTTGATGTAATATATGCGTCACGCGGGAATAGCTCAGTTGGTAGAGCATAACCTTGCCAAGGTTGGGGTCGCGAGTTCGAGTCTCGTTTCCCGCTCCAGATTTGGTGTTTTAAGTGTAAGTTTTAGTAAAAACTGCTCAATATGCGGGAATAGCTCAGTTGGTAGAGCATAACCTTGCCAAGGTTGGGGTCGCGAGTTCGAGTCTCGTTTCCCGCTCCAAATTCAAAAGGCACTTATCGAAAGGTAAGTGCCTTTTTTCTTTTTGATTTATATATCAAATAAATCCCAGTTCATCAGCCATATTAAGCATTGATAAAAAGTGGTCACTTAAACGTTATTATCCTCATCATACAACTATACTCAAAACAATCTACCCTCACTTTTTCTTGTTAAAAAATCAATTTGCAATATCAATTCGCTATGCTTTGGTCAGAGATTTGCATACTAATTTTGAGCACTTTGAAGAATACGCTCACATTGAGCAATTATGCTTTATCAATCAGACCCAATATGCTATCCATACATAGCACCATACAGAACAATATCAGATGAAATACAACATATTAATTGCCGAAAGTTACTCCTGCCAACGCGACTTGATCCTAAATCTGATCAAGTCCTCACTCCGTCCTTATTTAAAAATTTATGCCTGTCATCGCCAGTGGCGTTCCGATATTCTCGATGTTGCCGATGAAAGCTTTTTAGCGCCTCAACATGATCCTATTCCATTTATTTTAAAATTTTGTCTAGAACATGAAATTTCACTGGTTTTCTGTGGCAAAAATACCAGCATTTTTGAGCAGCAACGTGCCTTATTTGAACAGCAAGGCATTATTCTGATTACAGGTGCAACACGGCCTGAAAGTATTGAACAGATTAGCAATAAAGCATTATTTACTGAGATGTGTGAGCAGCAGCATCTGCCTGTGACCCCTGCTGTAGCCGCTTATAATTATGCAGAGTTACAACACGGTATTACCGAGATGCAACAACGCTTTCCAGAGCAGGATGTCTGTGTCAAACCTATTTATGGTGTTTATGCCGAAGGCTTTTTTTGCCTAAAGCAAGATGCTGAATTGTTTACTCAATATAAATATCCCTTTGTAACCACCTTACGGCAATTCTGTGAAGCATATGCCGCGCTTGCTGTCCCTATTCCTTATTTGGTCATGCCATTTCTGGCAGGTGAAGAATGTTCAGTCGATATTGCCTGTAGTCAAGGTCAGGTTTTGGCTCATGCCACTCGCATTAAACGTACAGGTTATCAAGACATTACTGTAGATGGACCTTGTGATGATATTTGCCAGCGTTTGGTCACACTCTTTCAACTCGATGGTTTAATTAATATCCAATTGAAACAGAATGATCAACAGCAGTGGTTTATTTTAGAAATTAACTCACGTCCTGCAGGTGGTTTCGCCTACTCACGCCCAACAGGCTTGAATTTAATTGCAGAACTGATTTCTCATAAACTGAACTTGCCATTTCAACGGCAGATTGATCAACCCAATATTTCAGTTCGCCCTATTACAACCGTGATCGAAGGAAAATAATCACGATGCACCAAGTACAATTACAACGTGGTACTTTAACTGTCAGTCCTCTTCGCAGTCATGCCGATTGGCAACTGCACAGCCTGCTGGATTTTGCTGAACGCATTAACCCCAAGCGGGCATTTTTGTTTGTTTCTCGAGTCTTAGGAAAACACATTCCTGTAAAGCCGAACCAAATGCAAAAAAGTTATCAGGATTTAGCTGCACTTATTCCACCTGCGCCTCAGGCACCTGTCACCATGATTGCGATGGCAGAAACGGCGGTTGGACTTGGTGCAGGAATTTTCCGTGAATATCAAAAGCACTGCGCCAGTGCCTGCTTGTTTGCGACGACTACCCGTCATATCCAAAGTGACTTACCGATTTTTGGAGATTTTTTAGAAGAACATAGCCATGCGCAAGATCAACTGATTCATTCCAGTCACGATGCCGTCAAGCATCAGCATTTACTCAACACCAAAACCTTGATCGTGGTGGATGATGAAATTTCCACAGGCAAAACCATTGCCAACTTAGTCAGTAGTTTACAGGCTGCGGGTATGCAGCAGATTGAACAGGTGATCAGTATTTCTTTGGTGGACTGGACAGGCGATCAAGATATTCAGCAGATTGCCAACATTCCCAATCATTCCATTAGCCTGATGTCAGGATGTTGGGCATGGCAAGATGCACTTGACCCCAAAGCCGTCCACATGCCGAATGTGAATATTACTGCACAAGGTCAACATGCGGTGATTGCACCCAATACGTGGGGGCGTGAACCAACCTATCAACTTGGGCAGGCGTGGCACAGCTTACAGCCTCGTGCTACAGGAGAGAAAATTTTAGTGCTTGGCTCATGTGAATTTACGTGGATTCCATTCCTCATGGCAGAAGCACTCGAGCAGCAAGGCGCTGAGGTTTATTTCAGCTCCACTACTCGCTCCCCGATTGCAGAGGGTCATGCGATTCAGCAGCGTTTAGAGTTTCGTGACAACTATGGACTGAACATTCCCAACTTTAGCTATAACGTCGATGCTAGCGCCTATGACCGTGTGATTTTGGTGATTGAAACTGGGCATGAAAGTGTAGATCCAGCCTTGTTACAACAGATTCCAAATCTGGAGGTGGTCAGTTATGTTGCCTAAACAGCCGATTATTTTGGTCGATTTGGATGATACCTTGTTCCAGACGCATCGACGTCGCTCACCTGAACAGCATGACCGTGTCGCCAGTTTAGACCGACATGGCAAGCCTCTTGCATTTATGTCGGGTAAACAGCAACTCATGGTGGACTGGCTCATGGCACATAGCGAACTCATTGCCGTTACCGCACGTTCGGTTGAATCTCTGTTACGGGTACAAATGCCATTTCCACATGGAGCTATTTGCCTGAATGGTGGGGCGATTGTACTCAGCAATGGAGAAATTGATCGCCACTGGCAACAACAGCAGCGCAATGAACTGGCACATCTGCAAAACCGCATGCAACAGCTTTGTGATGAACTAGAACAGCATGCCGAAGGTTTGGGCACAGTCCGTACATGGACGGAGCAAGATGATCAGCACCATATTTATGTGGTGGCTAAGCAACATCACAGTGAAGCACCTTTTTTACATAGCTTGACCACTCGACTGCCTACCGAACTTTGGCAAGATTTTTATTTACATATCAATGGTCATAATCTCGCCATTATTCCCAAAACAGTATCGAAACGTCGCGCTGTAGAATACCTGTTACAACAGCTCGACCCTGAGGGGCAGCGTGTGTATTTGGGCTTTGGTGATAGCCTGTCCGATTTTGATTTCCTGCAACTTTGTGACTGGTTTGGTATGCCAAAAAACAGCCAGCTCAACCGCTTCACGCATCAGGCCTTGCAACAGGATTATCAACAAAAAGGATTTTTTGGTCATGACTAATGCTGCTACTGATCTCTCTCAAACACTCGGATTTTCAGGTTCATATCCTGCCCATGAAGTCCGCTTTCTGCTGAATATTTTGCAGATGCAGCCGACCAATATTGAGGAAAAAGAACAACTGATTCAATCGGGTAAGAAGCACTATTCCAGTATGCTCAGCGCCGAACATCCACCCTCTGCCACCCATTTGCAGCATTATGATTTAGCCATGCAACTCGGGGCGGCGCGTATGGCCAAAGAGGTGCAAAAACTGGGAAATCGGTTGCTTGAACTGTATGCCCCTGAGCCAATTGTCTTGGTGAGTTTGGTGCGTGCAGGTGTCCCTTTGGGTGTATTGCTGCGTGATTATTTGGCAGCACAAGTGCCTTGTTATCATTACGGAGTGAGCATCATCCGTGATCGTGGCATTGACCATGCCGCACTGGATCAAATCATTCGCCTGCATGGTGCTAAAAACATTGTATTTGTGGATGGTTGGACAGGTAAAGGCGCAATTACCCGTGAACTGAGCAGGAGTTTGCAGGACTATCCCGAGCTTTGGGATGCACAAAGTGGTTTACCGCGCTTACTGGTACTCAGCGATTTGGCAGGCTGTGCATGGTTAGCTGCCAGTCAGGATGACTGGCTGATTCCTTCAGGCGTACTGGGTTCAGTCATTTCAGGGCTGATTTCACGTAGTGTTTTGCCTGAACATGCACAGCAAGGCACATGGCATGGCTGTATTCAATACCACACACTTGCCGAACATGATCTGTCCAACTCATTTGTTCAGCAAATTCGTAGCCACATTCAACAACAGCCTGAGCAACAAAGCTGTCTGTGGGGCAATACTCAGCGTCAACAACAGCAACAGCAAAGCCAACAGACCATTGACTGGCTGATGCAGCATTATCGGGTTGAGCAGGTCAATCATATTAAACCAAGCATTGCAGAAGCGACACGTGCAGTATTAAGACGTGTGCCTGAACGGATTTTACTGAAAGATGCCGATCATCCATCGACCCAACTGTTACGCCATTTTGCCGAGCAACAGCAAGTTGCCATCGACGTGCTCGGTGAGCAGCTTGGCCCTTATCAAGCCGTGACTTTAATTAAAACCATGCCCAAGGATTGTTCATGATGAAACTACAACATGCGATTGAATTGGGTGCGACACTGTATGTGCCTGCGACCCACAACAAACTTTGGGAGATTGCACAAGGCATGCTCTATCCCGAACTGAAGTCGATGGTGATTTGTCTAGAAGATGCTGTTTTAGAACAGGACTTAGAACGTGCTCTGCTGAATCTGAAACAGTTTTTACTCAAGACCCAATTTGCCGATGTACAGCATCCTGTGCATGTATTCATTCGCCCACGCAATACTGAAATTGCGGAAAAAGTACTGGCATGGCAATTGAATCGCAGCTTTTGCGGTTTTGTACTGCCAAAATTTACCCTGCATACCGCACAGACTTGGCAGCAAATTTTACCTGCTGAGCTGCAATACATGCCAACCTTGGAAACTGCCGAATATTTCGATACAGGCTATTTACTCGAAACTAAACAGTATTTGCAGCAAGAGTTCGTACCTGTGCTGTGCTTAAGAATCGGGGCCAATGATCTGTTGTCCTGTTTGCATTTGCGCCGCCCAAAGCATGTCACAGTGTATGACACCCCGATTGCTCAACTGATGCAGCAGATTTTAGGCATGTTCATTCCCGCAGGCTTTCAGCTCAGTGCGCCTGTATTTGAACATATTGAACAACCTGAACTACTCGAAAAAGAACTGGAACTCGATACCTTGCATGGTTTACTAACCAAAACCGCAATTCATCCGACTCAGGTCAGTTTGATTCATCAAGCTTATCGGGTGCGGCATGATGAACTGGCAGATGCAGAGCAGATTTTGCAGCATGATGCCAAAAGTGTTTTTAAATCGAATGGCTCTATGCTCGAACCTGCCACCCATCGCAATTGGGCACAGCGTATTGTGCTGCGAGCACAGCACTATGGCGTGATTCCTGCGCCACATGAACCGACATTTGCCACACTGAAAATTATTTAATAGAAATAAAAAAAGCCTGAGTAATACTCAGGCTTTTTCAATGGTTTAGCTGCGAGTGCTTAGAGATAATTCACAATATGTGGCACGATCTCATGCAAGGTACGACCGTTACAGCTTTCACCGAGCGCCGACATTTTCCATGCACCGTCATGACGATACACTTTGGCAATAATCAGCGCGGTATAATTGCCTTTTGCAGATAAGTTATAGTGGGCAATTTGCTGATTGGTACTTTGATCGACCAGACGACAGAAAGCATTTTCTACTTTTTCAAAGGTTTGCCCACGGAAACTGCTGATCGTAAACACAATAGACTGTACATTGCTTGGCACTTGGCTCAAATCCACATGTACGACTTCATCATCGCCTTCACCTGCGCCTGTCAAGTTATCACCTGAATGCACAATGCTGCCATCACGACTACGTAATTGCCCAAAATAGACATTATCTAATTGTTTTTTATTGGCATCGAAAGTAATGACGGAAACATCGAGATCAATGCTTTTATTGCCACCACCAAACAGACCAAACATACCACCACTTTTAGCAACGTCCCAACCTGCACCTAAAAAGATTTTAGACAGGCTTGAACCATCTTGTTTCGCCAGTGAGATTTTCTGACCTTTAACCAAGCTAATGCTCATTTTATTTTTTCCTATTGTTTATCGTTGACCTAAATTGAGTACTGACGCCAACCAAGTAATATAACTGTTGCGATTTCTCGAACAAATGATGACTTTACCATAGCCTTGGAATTTCAAGACCATACCTTCGCCACTGGTGACACTATTTAACAAATTCCCCAACATGCCACGATTTCGGGAACTTGGCATGCCGATGTTATAACTGAGCGATGAATCCCATGCCACGACATGCCCATTATCAATCACAGTTTCGCCATTTTGTGAATTGACCTCGACTTCCATCAGCGTACCGCAACCTGAAATACACAGTTGCCCTTGCCCAGAAGTTTCCATCACCACAAAACCGCCATTGTCCCCAAACAGGCTACCCCCCAAATTGGTCTGGACTTTGGCTTTGACATTGACCTGTTCAGTCGATGCGACAAATGCCCCATCGGACAGTACATATTGCTGCTGACCGATATTTAAGATCTGCATGTCGCCATCAAGATTGGGCGAGAGTAAACATTCTCCTGCCCCAAATGAAGCTTTGATTTCTTGTTGAAATAACGATTCACCTGTAGTGAATTTACGTACAAAAGACTGGAATAAGCCGCCACGTAACTGACCGCCTAGTTCCAAATTGGATTCCATCATGACCATGGCATCCGATTCACAATAAACCTTTTCACCCTGACGCATTGACACATGTAAAAATGGTTCAGGGCTACCGACCAGATTAAATTCAGCCATGTTGAAATCCTCTTAATTTAAAATTTGTTTGGCTTTGGCTTGCTCGAGCCATTGTGGAAATTCTTGCAGCATCAGGTCATACAATTCTGACTCCGACAGGCTATCGAGTTGATCAATCGCAAAGAAATTGCAGTTGTCGACCACTCGATCGGTTAAGGTATCGAGCTTTTCTAAAATGCCATAGCCCCGTCCGCCTATCCCGATAAACTGCCAAAAGATTGGCTGATTGGAGTTTTCACGCAGTAAGCGCTTAATCTGTGCTGCACTACTGACGCCACCATCGGAAATGAACACGATATAAACAGGTAAGTCGCTCGGCTGTTCTTTGAGGAAATACTGCACCACGTCCTGCATCACCGCAGGCTCGTTGTTGATACATGCCCCTGCCTTCCATTTTTTATAACCGCCTTGTTCACGATTGATAAAATCGGAAAGATTGTGCAAGGACACATCACTTAAACGTAAAGGACGTTCAGCAAATGCCCAACATTCAAAATTGGCATCATCATCAAAGTTGATCGCCAATGGCATCACCCGATCTAACACACGTTGTACATCACCACGGCGATACTGACCGAGCATTGAACCTGAATAATCCAGTACCAACGCCACCCGTGCCTTTACCCCAATCAGTTGGTTTTTTTCCAGACTGATCAGGGATTTTTTGGTTAAATCCAACAAATGGGGAGCATCTGCCTGTACCTTATCCAAAATAGCTTTTTTGCGTAAATCGACTTTAGACACGGAGGTCGGCTCAACAGGACTTGACGCTGCACTCACTTCTGCACCAAAATGTTCAACCAGTGCCTGTAATCCCCCGCTAAAGCCTTGACCAATGGCAGCCAGACGCCATAAATCATTTTTAAAATAAATCTCTATCAGCATCAGCGCTTTTTCTTGACGAAAACTTGTTCCTAACAAGCGATAACTAGCGACCACTTCAGACTTGCTGTTGATTAGCTCCACCACACCACTTTGAATGTCTTGCATGCTGAGCTGTGGATTGTCCAATGTGGCACAAAACACCAAACGGGAAACGGTGTTGGGGTTGGTTTTTGCTAAATCGATTTGAAATTCATGAATGCTACCTGCTTGGCTATAACAAACCTCTTTGTTTGGCGAACTCGGTTGATTATAGAAAACCATGTAATCATCATGAATCAGTCGATCCTGCTGGTCTAAAGCAAAGCAAGACAGATCAAGATGGTGTGACGTGTTGAATTGAACGCGTATACGAAATTGCTGTTGTTCGAATAAATTTTTCAGCGGGAGCTTTTGCCCTGAGATGAGTTCCATGTGTATTGGTCTTGTCGATTAGCACTTGAAAAACTGCGGCTAGACAGCTTTTCAAGTGCTAAAAGATTACTCTTTTAGCACCGTGACGGGGTGGTTATACCGCTACGCCATAGCTCGCAGCCAATGCGCCCAAGCCACCATTGAAGCCCTGACCGACTGCTTTAAATTTCCACTCACCGTTGTGACGGTACAATTCACCAAAAATCATCGCAGTTTCTGTGCTGCCATCTTCTGACAAGTCAAAACGTGCCACTTCTTCATTGGCATTGTCTTTGTTAATGACGCGGATATAAGCGCGGTCGACCTGACCAAAGTTTTGACCGTTTTGTTGACCTTCGTGAATGTTCACCGCAAAAATCACTTTTGCCACATCCGCAGGCACTTTTGCCAAATCTACTGCAACGGTTTCATCATCACCATCACCCTCACCTGTACGGTTGTCACCTTTATGGGTCACTGAACCACAGTCTGACTGTTTTTGGTTAAAGAAAATGAAGTCGCTATCACGGCGCACTTTACCATTTTCACCCACAAGGAACGCAACCGCATCAAGGTCAAATGCCTTACCATCAGTTACGCGTGGGTTCCAACCTAAACCGAGGTCAACCAGATTCATGGTTGGTGCAGTTTTCGATAAGTTAATGTTGCCGCCTTTAGATAGGTTAATCGCCATGATTCAAATTTCCTTCTGCTGTATCAAATTAAATTACTGTTGTTTTTTACTATAAGAGATCGAAGATAAAACCGCCCAGACAATAAAGGCAATCCCGATCAAGCCTGTGACCACTTCAGGCACATGCACACCTGTACCACTTGCGAGCATAATGAATGCCAACGCACCAATCGCATAGTGTGCGCCATGCTCTAAGAATATATAGGCATCCAGCGTACCTTTTTCAACTAGGAAAACGGTCATAGATCGAACAAACATTGCACCGATGGCTAAACCGAGCATGATAATCACCACATCATTGGTAATTGCAAATGCGCCGATCACCCCGTCAAAACTAAATGAAGCATCTAAAACTTCCAAATACAAGAAGCCTCCAATACCCCCTTTGGCAACAGTTGCCACAGTGTCACCCACTGAAGTACCTTGTTGATTGTTCTCGGTTTCTTCATCTGAACTTTCGCTACCTTCGAGCAAGTGACCAATCACCTGTACCCCAACATAGACCACGATGCCCCAAATCCCTGACACGACCACAGCAAGTTTGGTGTCTACATCGACAAAGTGCGCCATCACCAACAAAGAAATCAGCGCCAAAAACACTGAAACTGCGGGAATACTCGCCAAATTCGCCAGTTTGGACTCAAGCCAATGAAACCAGTGTGAATCTTTTTCATCGTCAAATAGGAAGTTGAGGAACACCAACAGCAAGAACATGCCACCAAAAGCAGAAATCTCAGGATGATGAGCCATGAGTTTTTCTGAATAGCTTTTCGGGTCATTCAGTGCCAGTTGCGCGACATCGACAATGCTCATATCGGCGGTGACGCCCACAATCAACAACGGGAACAGTAAACGCATACCGAATACGGCAACGATAATCCCCACCGTTAAAAACAGGGTACGCCAGAAATGGTTCCATGTTTTGAGCACAGAAGCATTGACCACGGCATTGTCAAAAGACAATGACACTTCCATCACGGCGAGAATCCCCGTGATGGCTAATGCCTTGAACATGGTCATCAGTCCAGCTTCTGCACCATGAGTAAACCCCCAATACGCAGACAGTGCCAAACAGATAACGGTAAAAATAATCGAAAAACGAAAATGTTTCATTCAGCCTACTCAGTTAGATATTGATGCCATATTGATGGCACATCATGCGTAACCCGCCCGCATAGCCCTGTCCGACCGCACGGAATTTCCATTCACCGTTATGGCGGTACAATTCACCAAACACCATCGCGGTTTCAGTCGAGTAGTCTTCGTTTAAGTCAAAACGAACAATCTCATGTTGCGATGCATTGTTCACAATACGGATAAAGGCATTTTGCACCTGACCGAAGTTTTGGCGGCGCGCTTCAGCATCGTGAATGGTCACGGTAAAAATGATTTTGTTTACATCGGCAGGTAAACGGGTTAAATCAATTTTGAGGCTTTCATCATCGCCATCGCCCGCACCTGTACGGTTGTCGCCTGTGTGTTCGACTGAACCTTCAGGTGAACGCGGTTGGTTATAAAAGATAAAATCGTGTTCGCCACGTACTTTGTCGTTCGCACCCAATAAAAATGCCGAAGCATCCAAGTCAAAGTCCACGCCATCGGTTGCGCGTGCATCCCAGCCTAGACCCACAAGCACTTGGGTCAATGACGGATCAGTTTTGCTGAGTGAAAGATTGCCGCCTTTATTTAATGTAATTGCCATTTTATTGTTTCCTCTTATTTCAACTATTTACGCCCAACTGTCCATCTAAAGCCAAAGCCATAGAATTCGTCGAGCTTTTGCTGGTCATCAAAGTATTGCACTTGGCGGTTGGCCTGAATTTGCCCACCGACATTTTTTAATTCCACAATGGCACAGGTATTGAGGTAGCCGCCTTCATTGACAGGCACTTCAATCGGAGGCTGATTGGGAAGCTTCATGTTTACAATAGCATCGGTTGCCGCCCAGTTTGCTGCGCCTTCGTAAATATATGTATAAATAACAATACGTTTAATCTGATCCCAATGTTCGCCATTGATCCACAGATTTTCACCATTTAAAGCAGAGCCTGTGCGGTCATCGCCTTGCAACTCGGCATAAGGCGATTTTTCATAGCTGCCAAAACGGTTACCCAGTGCCTGAATAATATGAATCGCGCCGTTTTGCATCTCAATCATCGCACCCAAGTCCAGATCGACCGATTGCGAAGCACTGAGTTTACGGAAGAAACTCTTGCCGCGATCGCCCCCTGAGCGGTTCCAGTTCAGATTCACCTCAACCTTGCCAAATGAACCGTTGTGCTTGGTGAGGTTAATCGATGAATTGGGCTTGTCTAAACGAATCTTGGACAGATTGATCGAACTCGGTGGCGGTGTTGGTTGGGCACTTGGTGCTGCTGTGGTCGAACTAACAGGCTGACCAAAAATATTCTGATTGCTGCTTGGGTTTGAACTTGGTGGTGGTGCAGGTGCTGCCGATGGTTCAGCCACATCGACACCAAAATTTTCTGCCAGTGGTTTCAAGCCACCGTTAAAGCCCTGATCGACAAAACGATATTTCCAACGACCATTATGATTATAGACTTCCGCCAAGATCAGTGCCTTTTCAGTTTTGCTCTGAGTATTGATCTCGGATGTTGCAACCACATGACCATCGCTGAGTAAATCAATGCTGAGTTGCTGCACATCGCGAATATGTGCAGACTCGCTGAGCGTGGCACAAATCGCGATCTTACCAATCGCACTGTCGAGCAATGCAGTATTGATACGAATGCGAGTTACAACATCGGGTTTGCTCCCCACTTCAAACAATTGCACACTTTGATTTGGAGTTTGGGTTTGTCCATAGAAAATCATGTCGGCATCACCACGGACTTTTTGCGTGGTCTGTGCCAGCAAATAGGCGGTAATGTCTAGATCTATGGTTTGGGGAATACGCGCTCGAATTACAAGCTCGACTGACGGGGTCGCTAAAACCGTATTTGCACCTGCAATAAGCTGCTGCATGATACACCTTTAAAAATAGATTCGATTTGATGTCTAAAAATAATATTTTGGCTTTTCAATATAAATCTTTATAGAAAAACAATACTTTATATAGACTTTAATTATAAAGAACGATTTTATTTATATCACAGATTCAGGATCAATTCTCTCTATCATCTGCAATAAAAAATACACCCCCAAAGTTGACATAACTTTGAGGGTGTTGGGGGAGAAATATGTATTAAATTAATTCAATGTAGCATTAATAGCGAACCGCGACTTTCGGGTTGGAGTTCCCCCATATCGTGTAGACATCGGCAAGGAGCGCGCCGTTATATTCTTCAAGATCACTTTGCTTGACTTCGGCATTACCTTGTCGTCCGAACAGGATCACTTCATCTTCAGCACGAATATCTGGAAAATCTGTGACATCCACCATAGTGGTATTCATGGAGGTTCGTCCAACCACAGGCACTTTATGCCCACGAATCAACACATACGCCTTGTTACTAAAAGCACGGCGATAACCGTCCGAGTAACCTACAGGCAAGTTAGCCAAGTACGAGTCACGCTTTAAGGTATAAGTCTGGTCGTAACCCACCGTTGTGCCTTTGGCATAATGATTAACGGTTGCGACTTGGGTCTTGAAGGTCATGATTTTTTGGTATTCGGTGCGTTCAGGAATACTGTCGCCATACAGCACACCACCTGCCCGTACCATATCCAGATGTGACTCAGGCACAGTCAAGGTTGCAAAAGAATTGGCGGTGTGTAAAGTCAGGTGCTTACGGTCAAGCTTGGCAGTATGAATCAGCCAGTTGGTTTGTGCATTGAAAATCGCCAAATGTTCACGTACATAGTTTTGATCTTCCACTGCATAATGACTCATGATGCCGACCAGTTTTAAATGCGGCAATTTGGTCATGGCAAGTGCCTGTTTCTTGGCTTCAGGCATTTGCAAATCTAAACCGTTACGATCCATACCACCTGAGTTCAACGCCAAATGATAGGCTAAGGTCAGGTTTTGTTGCGTTGCCCATTGGGATAAACGCTGTGCCTGTTCAAAGTTCCCAAGTAACTCTTCAACATGCAGCGATGCGGCATTTTGAATTTCATGATCGGTAGCGGCACGCAAGCGCAAAATGCGTCCTGTATAACCACTTTGACGTACCACTGCGGCTTCGGCATTACTGGTAATTCCGACGCAAGGTACATTCAGTTTGATAATGCTCGGCATCAGTAAAGCAATGCCATGTCCATACGCATCGGCTTTCATTACTGCACAAATTTGGCTTTTGTCGTGTAACTGCTGCTGTAAAGTCTGAATATTTTGCTCAAAGGCCTGTACGTTAATTTCCACCCATGCATTGGCTTGTGGCGCGATGGTTTGCTGTGCAGAAATCTGATTGGTCAGCGGTAAGGCTGCGAGGACAGGTTGCAGGCTAGAACAGGCAAACCCAAGCATTAACGTCAGTTGTGCAATTTTTTTGTTCATGATGATGTTCCCGTAAATAATAAATATTTTTAATAGATTGATTTTGTTATCCCGACCCCGTGCAAAACCGAGTCAGGTGTATTGCGGATGAATATTGATATTTTTAGGGGAAGCAACTGCCTATCTCCCCCGAAACAAGGCAGTTGCTGATGGTTCGGTTTTATTTTTTATTCTTGTTCAGATTCAATGCGACGACCATTCTCCAAAATCCAAGCCCGTTCGCTGTCTTTACGACCACGGCGCTTATAAGCAATCAATAGTCCGATAAACCAGATTGGTGAAGCGAACAGTGAAATACGCGTGTCATGATCAAGACACAGAATCGCCACCACAAACACCATAAATGCAATGCCTGCCCAGCTCATAAAAATCCCTGCTGGCATTTTATAAACTGATTGTTCATGCAAATCAGGACGTTGTTTGCGGTAAGCCAAGTACGATAGCAAGATCATGGCAAAGGCAAATACCGTTAAAATCGAAGTAAATGCCGTCACTATATTAAAGGCAGTCATGACATTTGGCGTAACAAACAGAATCAGTGTTCCTGCAACCACACAGCCCATTGAACATAAAATCGCTTGCACAGGGACTTTACCTTTCGACAAGGTTTTAAAGCGTTGCGGTGCATCTTTTTCAACTGCCAAACCATACAACATACGACTGGTGGCAAAGATACCGCTGTTTGCCGAAGACATCGCTGAGGTGATCACCACAAAGTTCACCACAGACGCTGCCGCAGTTAGTCCAACCAGTTTAAACATCGCCACGAATGGACTTTGTGCTGGGTCAACATGCTGCCAAGAAATCACCGAGATAATCACCAGTAAAGCACCGATATAGAACAACAGAATCCGCCAAGGAATCGAGTTAATGGCTTTTGGAAGAGATTGCTCAGGGTTTTTGGTTTCTGCTGCGGTGGTTCCGACCAGCTCAATCCCCAAGAATGCAAATACCGCCATTTGGAAACCACCCAAGAAGCCTGTCACGCCATGCGGTAAAAAGGCATCGGGATTGGTGACATGTGACAGCGATGCTTTCACACCATTCGGTGAAACAAAGCCGATGCTCACCAAGCTAATCCCCAAAATAAGGAAGGCAACAATCGCGACAATCTTAATCATGGCAAACCAGAACTCGGTTTCACCAAACATTTTCACAGTCAGCAAATTAAGCGTAGTCAAAACAGTGACCGTCGCTAAGGCAGGCAACCAGACAGGCAAGTCGGGATACCAGAACTGCATATAACCGCCAATGGCAATAATATCAGCGATGGCGGTGACGATCCAACCTAGCCAGTACGACCAACCTAGAAAGAAGCCTGCCCACGGGCCTAGATAAGCAGTGGCAAAATCCACAAATGACTTATAGTTGGTGTTGGACAGCAACAACTCTCCCATGGCACGCATGACAAAGAAGAAGAAAAAGCCAACGATCATATAGGTCAGTAAGACCGAGGTTCCCGAGGAAGAAATGGTCTGCCCCGAACCCATAAACAGTCCCGTCCCGATTGCACCACCAATAGCAATCAACTGGATATGTCGGTTGGTTAAGGCACGGTCAAGATGCGGTTCTTCTGCCAAATGATGATGACCAATCAGATCACCATCCCCCATTAATGCGTGATTATCGTTATGTTCCCGATTCATCGCCACTCCTAAGCAAGCGTTGCGCTATTGTCAACTGGTCATGATATCCATTCATTTCTGTGCTGTTCGATGTTGGGGGCTAAGCCCCTCAATCCTCTGTCAGCATCAGCCCTGCACGTAATCCTTTTTGTACGTGTGGGTTAGGAAATAAAATCCATTCTTTGGCGTGCTGCGCCCGTGTTTCCTGCTGTTGCTGGGTACACAATAAGTCCCCCTGCTCGAACACGGTAAAATTCGGGGCATCATCACTGAGGTACAGCTTGAAGTCATCATGTTGTTTGAGCAGTGAATACTGCACGTTGAACTGACGCATCGCACTGCTTTTACCACGTCGTGGTAAAGGTTGATTTGCCACCACACTGCGTAACATGGCATCCGTTGCTTGGAACTGAGTCAGGTCATTGCAGCCAAATGGCAAGGCTTTGCCCAGCTCCAGCGTGCAGCTAGAGGCTTGGCAGGTTTCTGCGGTTAACTGGCTAAAGGTACGTCCAAGGCTTTGGTGATGAACCAAGGCATCCAGATCGGCAGCCTCTAGCGAGTTTAAAAATTCAGGATCGAACGCTTCGGTCTTATAAGGCAGTAAACCGAAGGTCGGGAAAAGTGATGCACGAATGGCGGTGTGCAAGTCATAGTGCAGACGAATCGCCTGTGGGTCACTCTGCTGCATAAAATGCTGTACCAGTTGCTCCAAGCCTTTGGCACGCGCAGTTTCAGCACTTTCCGCAAAGCCACTGACACCGCCCATAAACATACGGTTCAGGTCAGCCGTCAGGTAGCGTTCGCCCTGACGCATTGCGTCTGGATTGCCCAAGATAATCAGCAAACGCACCTGCAAGCTAAGCTTGCCCGAAAACAAGTCAGAACAAAGCTGATTCAGCAATTCAATCGGTGCAGTTTCATTGCCATGAATACCTGCCGAAAGCACCACCACCTTGTGATAGCCCTGTACTGGGGTCAGTTCCAGTACACCTTCAGCCAGCCAATGCCAAGTAAAACCGTGCTGCTGCCCCTGCTGTGGCTCAGGGAATTGTCCACTGAGCGTCATCGCCAAGAAATCCTGCATCACTGCCCCGCCTAAATTTGTTGGAATGGGTAGATTGAACCTAAATTCATCAACACCGTTAGCTCATCGAGTGCCTGACGGCTTTCGATCAACAACTGTGGATCAACCAAATCGGCTTGGGTTAAACGGTCACGGTAATGACGATCCACCCATTGATTCAGTGCGGTAAAGAGTTGTTCATTCATCAACACTTTCGGATTCACCGCGTGTAATTCCTGTTCATTCAAGGCAACACGTAAACGTAAGCAGGCAGGGCCACCGCCGTTTTGCATACTTTCACGTAGGTCAAACACCTTAATGTCATCAATTGGTGTGCCCATTTGAATCATGTCGTTGAGGTAGCCCCAAACTGCTGCATTTTTGCGAGATTCTTCAGGCACCACAATGCTCATACCACCATCAGGACGCGTTAAAATCTGACTGTTAAACAGATACGTCGCGACGGCATCATCCACCGAAACCCGCTGAGTCGGCACTTCAATCGCAATCAGTTCTTGCTCAATGGTCGCCATTTTGCGACGGATTTCATCGAGGGCTTGTGCCTGATGTAAAAATGCCTGTTGATGGTGGAACAACACTTGCTGGTTGCTCACCGCAATCACGTCATTATGGAAAACGCCCTGATCAATCACGTCAGGATGTTGCTGTACAAAAACGGTGTGCGCGGCATCCAACTGATGCAAACGGGCAATCGCTTCACTGGCTTCGCGAGTCTGACGCGCTGGATAGCGTTTTGGCCCAGCTTCACCATTGAAATGCTGCTGCCCATAGACAAACACCTGCACACTGCGATCCGCATAGCTTCCGCCCAAACGGTTGTGGTTGGCTGCGCCTTCGTCACCAAACAGTGCCACTTGTGGCAACGCTGCATGATGCGCGAAATGCTGCTCGTCACGGAAAATTGCCTTTAAAACCTGCGAGGTGGTGTCGGCTTCAATCGAACGGTGAAACTTGTTGTTCAGATTGGCTGCGGTGAAATGCACTCGGCCATCAGCACTGTCCGCAGACGGTGACACGGTTGCAGCATTGGCTGTCCACATGCACGACGCTGAGCTGAGTGATGAAAGCAGTTGCGGTGCATATTGCATCGCCTGTGCTAATACACTGGCATCATCGCCACGGAAACCGAGTTTGCGTAACATCGGCAAATGTGGGCGCTCATGCGGCACCAACACGCCTTGCTTCAAGCCCAAATCACTGAGGGCTTTCATTTTTGCTAAACCTTGCTTGGCTGCAAGTTTCGGGTTCGACACCAGATTGCGGTGTTTGGTTGAGGCTTCATTCCCAAACGACAACCCTGCATAGTGGTGAGTGGGGCCAACTAAACCATCAAAATTGACTTCGTAACCTAACATTTTCTTCTCCAATTTCCGTGGCTTATTCCAACACCAACCCTGGTGTTAATTTTTCAGGTAAGCTCAGGCTGTCTGTTTCCAGTGAAGCCATTGGCCATGCGCAGTAATCCGCTGCATAGAACGCACTTGGACGATGGTTGCCCGATGCACCGACACCGCCAAACGGTGCAGCACTCGATGCGCCTGTTAATGGTTTGTTCCAGTTAACAATCCCTGCACGCGCTTCAATCAACAGCTCATCAAACAAGGCGCGTTGCGTTGCAATCAGACCGACTGCCAAGCCAAAACGAGTTTTGTTCGCCAGTTCTACCGCCTGTGCAAAATCGTCATAACGCTGAATGCAAGTTAACGGGCCGAAATATTCTTCATCAGGCACATTCGCAACGTCTGTCACTTCTAAAATGCCTGCGCTGAGTAAGCTGCTATCGGCTTGTAAACGGGTCATGCTGAGCAATGAGGTTGCACCCAAATCAACAAGAGCTTGCTGTGCCTGTAGCATGCGCTCAGCCGCAGCCGATGAAATCACGCCGCCCATAAAGGGTTGTGGTTCAGCATCCCAAGCGCCAATCTGGAGCTTGCCAGCCACCTCAACCAAACGCTGGACGAAGGCATCACCTTGCGCACCACGTTTCACCAAAATTCGACGGGCACAGGTACAGCGTTGTCCCGCAGAAATAAAGGCCGACTGAATCGCGACATTCACCGCAGCATCGACATCTTCAAAATCTTCCACGATCAGCGCGTTGTTGCCGCCCATTTCAAGTGCCAAGATTTTCTCAGGTGAGCCTGCCAACTGACGGTTCAACTGGTAACCTGTATTGGCGCTACCCGTAAACAATAAGCCATCAATTTCAGCATGTTGTGCAAGCGCTTCACCTGTTTCACGACCACCTTGCACCAAGTTCAAGACACCCGCAGGTAAACCTGCCTGTTGCCATAACTTCACAGTTTCTTCGGCAGTCCACGGGGTGAGTTCACTCGGCTTAAACACAATGCTGTTGCCTGCAATCAATGCAGGGACAATGTGTCCATTGGGTAAATGCCCAGGGAAGTTGTACGGGCCAAATACCGCAAGTACGCCGTGTGGGCGGTGACGTAACGATGCCACACCATCTGCCATGCTCGTGCTGCTCGCCCCTGTACGCTGTTCATAGGCACGTAGCGAAATCGCCACTTTCCCAATCATGGCTTGTACTTCAGTCAAGGTTTCCCAGTACGGTTTACTGGTTTCTTGGCTAATGACTTCCGCCAACTGGCTTTTGTTCTGCTCAAGCAAACTGGCAAAACGTTGTACCACTTCAACACGCGCGTCCAAGCTTTGACACGCCCAGTGTTTAAATGCGCTGCGGGCTGCCTGACAAGCGGCATCCACATCGGCTGAATTTGCTGAATTTGATTTCCAAATCAACTGGTTACTCACAGGGTTGGTTTTTTCTAAGGACGTACCTCGCCCTTGCAGCCATGTTCCTGCAATATATAAAGCCTGTTCTGACATGTTATTTTTCCAATGGATTAAGTGCCAAAATACGTACCGACTGCCCTTCAATCACTTCAAGCTGCTGTGCCTGCTCGGCAGTTAAATACAGCGTTTCATCGTGCAACTGACCTTGAATCAGCAAGGCGCGATAGTCGTAGTACGCTTCGTTTGCAACTAAATAATGGGAACGGGATTTTTTGCTGTCGACTGCACCGATGCTGACGCTGACCAAATGGCTGTCCTTGACGGCACGTAAGTCATCCAGTTCAGCTTCAATGGTCGGCCCTGCATCAAAAATATCGACATAACCCTGATAACGTAGACCTTCTGCCTCAAGCACGCGGTAGGCAGGCAACGTATGCGGATGCACCTTGCCAATCACATTGCGTGCGCTCTCAGGCAGCAAGTCCACATACAGCGGATAACGCGGCATCAGTTCAGCAATAAAGACTTTTTGCCCAATACCACTTAAATAATCCGCTGTAGAGAAGTCCATATTAAAGAAGTGCTTACCCAGCTCATCCCAAAATGGTGAGCGCCCCTGCTCATCGGATACCCCACGCATTTCTGCGAGTAGATGTTGTTGAAAAAACTGACGAAATGCCGCAATAAACAAGAAGCGGATTTTCGACAAGAATTTGCCATTGTTGCTATGCCGATAATCAGGATCAAGAAACAAGGTACACAATTCGCTATAACCTGTATGGTCATTACTTAAGAACAGTGTTGGCAAAACTTTATAGACATTCAACGCCTTCGACGCATGCACCTGTGTACCGACATGAAAGTTGTACCATGGCTCGGTCAGACCGACTGCGACTTCCAAGGCACTGACCCCGACCACACGCCCATTGGACTGGTCTTCCAGCACAAACAGATAACCCTGCTCATGTTTGCTGGCTTCACCATTTAAGGTGTTACGGGTACGTTCGATTCGTGCCGACAAGATCTCTTTATTTGGTGGCAAGGAAGTCAAGCCTGTGCCTGCCTTGGTGGCAAGCTGATAAATGTCGTCTAAATCGCGGTGCTCGGCGTGGCGTACGATCATCATGGGGCAATATCCTTATTTTACGAGACGGGCAACAGCACGTTCAAAACGTTGTAATCCTTCAATGATATCCGCTTCAGGGATAATCAGCGATGGCGTAAAACGTACTACGTCTGTGCCTGCCACCAACGCCAGTAATCCTTCTTCGGCAGCCAGATTGGTGACTTGTTTCGCTTGACCTGCATATTCATCTTTAAGCACACAGCCGATCAACAGACCTTCGCCACGCACTTGGCTAAATACAGGATATTTGGCATTAATCGCTTCAATGCCTGCCACAAACTGCTGATGACGCGCTTTCACGCCTTCAAGCACTTCTGGTGTATTAATAAAGCCAAACACTGCATTGGCAACCGCACAAGCCAGTGGATTACCACCGTAAGTTGTGCCATGTGAACCCACAGTCAGCACTTTTGCCAAAGCATCAGTCGTCAGCATGGCACCAATCGGGAAACCACCGCCCAACGCTTTGGCTGTGGTCAACACATCAGGAACAACTTCGGTATTCATATAAGCATACAGCGCACCTGTACGACCCACACCTGTTTGTACTTCATCAAAAATCAACAAGGCATTGTGACGATCACACAATTCACGCAAGCCTTTTAAGAATTCAGCATCGGCAGGTAACACACCGCCTTCACCCTGAATTGGCTCAACAATCACCGCACACGTTTTGTCATTAATCACCGCAGCAGCCGCATCTAAATCGTTATAAGCAACGTGCTGAATACCTTCTGGCAATGGTGCAAAATCTTGTGAATATTTCGGTTGACCGCCTGCAGTCACGGTAAATAAAGTACGACCATGAAAGGCATTGTTAAACGCCACAATCTGGTTTTTGCCTTCAACACCGCTGTCATTGCCATATTTGCGTGCCAGTTTCAGTGCAGCTTCGTTGGCTTCCGCGCCTGAATTGGCAAAAAAGACTTTTTCTGCAAACGTTGAATCGGTCAGTTGTTTGGCTAAACGTAAAACAGGCTCGTTGGTATAACCATTACCAATATGCCAAAGCTTTTGTGCTTGTTCAGTCAATGCATGTACCGCAACAGGATGGGCATGCCCCAATGCATTGACCGCGATTCCCCCAGCAAAATCAATATATTCTTTACCTTGCTGATCCCAGACACGTGAACCTTCGCCACGCACCAAAATAAAATTGGCAGGTGCAAATACAGGCACCATCCACTGGTTAAAGTCATTACGGGTAATCGTCATTGGCTGATTCATATTAACCTCTAATTCATTGAAAAATAGCCAATTTCATTTTATGCACCAAGCAAGCCACGGCAGCACTGTGTCGCGTTTGTTCTATGTGGGACTAAACCACTTAGCACCCTGTTCATAGAGGTCTGACGGCAAGTTCACCTGCCATCAGATGATGCATAGGGGGAAATTTTCACCCCTATTCAAACTGAGTCCATTTCCAGTTTGCGCCACTTGGGCACAATCTGCATTAAATTATTTTCCTGGGTAAATCCCGCGTTCTTTACGTGCCATCAGGATGCGTTCACACGCCAAAATGTAGGCAGACGTCCGCAAATTGCAGCTCTTTTCTTGTGCCTTGTTCCAGACATCGGCAACTGCATCACGCATGATGGTATCGAGACGCTGATTAATTTCCGTTTCACTCCAGAAGAAGCTCGACATGTCCTGTACCCACTCGAAGTAACTCACGGTCACACCGCCTGCATTACAAATCACGTCTGGCACCACAATAATCCCACGGCGATGCAAAATATCATCCGCTTCTGGGTAGGTTGGGCCATTGGCACCTTCTAAAACCAAACGTGCCTGTAATTTTTCTGCACGTTCTGCGGTGATTTGACCTTCGAGTGCCGCAGGAATCAGGATTTCTGCCTGAACATCCCAAAATGCGTCTGCTTCAATTTCAGTCGCATCGGCAAATCCTGCCACGCCACCATGCTGCTGCACATGCTGTTGTAAAGCTTGAGTATTTAAACCTACTTCATTGAAAATGGTGCCCGTGTGGTCTTGTACGCACACTACTTTGGCACCTGTTTCAGCAAACAAAATCGCGGCTTCACTGCCGACATTACCAAAGCCTTGGACAGCAACACGGCTGTCTGCAACAGATAAACCAATTTTCTGTGCAATCTGACAACCCGTGATAAACACACCACGACCTGTGGCTTTGACACGACCCAAAGAACCACCCAAATGCACAGGTTTACCTGTCACCACACCTGTCACGGTATGCCCCTGTTCAATCGAATAGGTGTCCATGACCCATGCCATCACACGCGGATTGGTGCCGACATCGGGTGCTGGAATATCTTTTTGAGGCCCAATAATATGGCTGATCTCACTGGTATAACGGCGAGTCAAACGCTCAAGCTCGGCATCTGACAACTGACGTGGATCAACGCGAATACCGCCTTTTGCGCCACCAAATGGCAAATTCAGTACCGCAGTTTTAATGGTCATCCATGCCGACAACGCCATCACTTCATTGAGATCGACATTGGGATGGAAACGAATCCCGCCCTTACCTGGGCCGCGAGACAAGTTGTGCTGTACCCGATAGCCTTCAAAATGACGAATCGACCCGTCATCCATCACCACAGGTACATCCACAATCAGCGCACGCTTTGGATTTTTTAAGGTATCAATATATTTGGTGAGGTCGCCCAGATATGGTTTCACCCGTTCAATCTGTGCGAGATAGGTCATCCATGCGCTGTTATTTTCTTGTGCATAGGAGAGATGAGTCTCCACTGCAAAATCCTGTTTATTGTGGTTTGCTTCAGCTTTAAGCTGTTCCGAAATCATATTTCCCACGTGTATTTACTCGCTACCGTTGCGTTTCGCTTTATAAGAGCGCATCAAAATGACGCTCTTTACATCCTGTACATGTATAAACTTGTATATACAAGTCGAAATATAAATCAGTTTTTTTTAAAAAAATAGAGAAAGGGCTAAAATTTTTAGAAAAATTTAATAAGATATTATTTTATAAAAATATTTTTTATGATCAATTTCATTATACTGTCATTTTTTAGGCAAAAAACGCTGTTTTTAGATGCACTAAAATGGCTCATTTATCGATTTTTTAAGGTATTTTTTTAGTGCAGACCCAAAATCACTTGTACAACTTTACTCATTTTCTAGACAAGTTAATAACGCGTGGTTGGGGTAAATTTACCTTTCAAATAATAACGGCTGCCTGGGTAAATCAGGCGGGCGCTCGACACGATATGCTCCCCTGTCCAAGTCCGACGCTTCAGCAAAAGACATGGCTCGGTTTTACTGATTTCTAGCCATTTGCATTCTTTGGCATTGGCTAAAATCGCTTCCACAATGTGTTCGCCCTGACTAATCGGCACACGTTTTACCAGATAATCATTCGGGGTGATTTGGGTAAAATCCTGCTGAATATAATTGGGAATCAGCGCAGCATTGACCAAGCGATCTTCGAGTTGCACAGGAATATCATTTTCAAAATGAATCAAAATTGAATGATAGAGTTTCTGCCCAATCGCGACCTGCATTTGCAGACATTGTTCTTTATTCGCCCGAATCTGTTCCAATAAAATAATCTCGGAACGATGGCGATGGTTACGGCTTTCAATCTCTTTAGCGATATTGTCAATTTGGAATAACGCAGCTTCGTTTTGTCGCTCTGCCACAAATGAGCCCACGCCCTGAATACGGGTCAAAAAGCGCTGTTCAGTCAGTTCACGTAAGGCGCGGTTAATGGTCATGCGGCTACAGCCGAGCTGCTTGACCAATTCCATTTCCGAGGGAATTTTATAGTTGGCAGGCCAAATTCCGTCTTGGATTTTTTTAATAATCAGTTGTTTGACTTGTTCATACAACGGCAACGGGCTGTCGTGCAATGGCGATAACTCTGCTTGCTGCTGTGGGTGAGAAACACGGTTAGTCATGATCAACTCGAACAAAATCAATAAATAATAAAATGCGTCGGCACGAGCCAACAAAATGAATTCATTTACCCAAGAGCGGGTAAAAGTTTTACTAAAATAGCATAAATCATCAGCAGCATTGCCAGTTTTGAAAACTGTTTAAGCAATACAAATTACTTTAGAAGTTTAATTATAAATTCCATTATTTCAATAAACTCATAATAGGCTCTTATCATTGAAATCAAATATTTGGAGCTCATCACTACTTTTGTTTCGGCAAAAGTAGCCAAAACCACCTTGCGGAGCAATGCTCCTCACCGCAAAACTCGTCAGTAATTATCAATAATCAAATTTGTCGCAGAAACAATTATTTGTTAATTTCATCATGCCTCAAACAGTTGCGGATGACATTTTCGCACATCATACGTTTCCATAAATTCGAAAATAGATTCTAAGCAATAACTGAATTCGCTAGCTTTCATCAATTCTTGTCTTTATTTAAGCTGCTGCATACCTGAAATGGTCGGCATCACCTCGCGCATCAGACTTAAAAACTGTCTTAACCGTGCAGGATAATAACGTGCCCAAGGGTAGACCAAATACACAGGCAAAGGCGCTGCCTGCCACTCAGGCAAGATATTGACCAGTGTTCCATCTGCCAGCGCATCCGCTGCTAGCCAACTAGAAATCACGGCAATACCCAAGCCTTGCAATGCGGCATTTTTCAGGACAAATAAACTGTCTGTGCTGAGTCGCGATTGGATCGGCACACGTTGCATTTCTTGGGTTATCTGGTTATTTAACTGAATTTCATGCCGATAATAAGTACTAAGCTCTAACCAAGGAAATGACTGTAAATCTTCAATATTTTGAATCTCAGGGAATCGTGCTAACAGTTCAGGGCTTGCCACCATAATGCGTGGCACTTCCGCCAGTAAAATTGCCACCGTATTTGGGTCAGGTTCAAAACCGACATGAATGGCACAGTCGATATGATCGGCTAAAAAATCAGGGGCAGCATCGCTGAGTCGCCATTCGATGTTCAATGCAGGAGAGCGCTTTAAAAAATCCAAAACAGGCAGTAACAATTGTTGTTGTCCAAAAGCATGTGGGGCACGGACTCGTAGCAAACCGACAGCTTCATCCGCCACCTGTTTCAGCTCATCTTCCAGATTTAACCAGTCATCAATCAGGTTTTTGGCATGCTGATAGCAGCGCTCGCCATCATCGGTGAGTTTGGTGGCATGCGTGGTTCGAAGTAGCAATTTTGCCCCAAGCAACTGCTCAAGGGTACTTAAACGCCGACTGACCGTTGCCTGTGACACTTCAAGCTGACGTGCCGCCCCTGACAGTGAACCTACCTCAACAATCCGAATCAGGGTATGTAGCAATTCCAGTCGATCTATACGCTCAAGAGATTTCATCTGCATTCTGGTTATACGTTGGACGTATAACTATTTTACCATGACACCTGCTACCACGATTCTACCATTTGTCCAAAAATAGCCATCTGTTCCTGCCCCGATAAGAGATTGCCGTTATGACGACTGCTGCCCCCACCCGATCCGTTTCGCCCTTATTGGTATTTATGCTGGCAACAGGTGCTGGTATTGCTGTGGCGTGCCTGTATTATTCCCAACCCATTTTGCCTTTATTTGCCAGTGATTTACATGTCGTGGTCGGGGATTTGGGGCTGATTCCAATGCTGACTCAAATCGGCTATGCCTTGGGAATTTTCTTTCTGATTCCACTCGGAGATCGTTACGACCGTCGTGTGCTGATTCTGGTCAAAAGCCTGTTGCTGATTGTGTCTTTACTGGTGCTGAGCCTAAGTCAGGGACTCTATAGCGTGCTGCTGTTTAGTCTGGTGGTCGGCATTACCGCAACCCTAGCACAGGACATCGTTCCGACAGCGGCAATTCTCGCACCTGCGGGGCAACAAGGTAAATTTGTCGGCACTGTGATGACAGGACTGTTATTGGGGATTTTATTGTCGAGAACTGTGAGTGGTGTAATTGCCGAATATTGGGGCTGGCGTGCCATGTACCAACTGGCAGCCATCAGTGTCTTTGTGGTGGCAATCGGTTTATGGTGGGTATTGCCACGCTTTCAGCCGCATGCACAGCTCGGCTACTTTGCCTTACTTGGTTCAATGCGACATTTGTGGCAACAGTATCCTGCTTTACGCCGCGCGGCACTGGCTCAAGGTCTGCTCTCGGTTGCTTTTAGTGCTTTTTGGTCAACCCTTGCAATCATGCTCGCGGAGCATTATCACTTGGGTAGTGCAGCAGCAGGCGGTTTTGGAATTGCAGGTGCGGCAGGCGCTTTGGCTGCACCGATTGCAGGGTCATTGTCTGACCGTTATGGCTCGCATCGGGTAACACAACTGGGTGCAGCTTTGGTGATGCTGTCATTTGCGGCGATGTGGATGTTACCAATGCTGTCCGTACATGCCCAACTGCTGTTGATTGCGATAGCTGCAATTGGCTTTGATTTAGGATTACAAGCCAGTTTGGTGGCGCATCAAACGCTGGTGTATAGCCTAGAACCGACTGCGCGCGGACGTTTAAATGCAGTGCTGTTTACAGGCGTATTCACAGGCATGGCCTCAGGTTCATGGCTCGGCAGCAAAGCATACGCGATGGCAGGTTGGCAAGCGGTGGTGACGCTGGCGGCAATAATGGGGTTGATCAGTTTAGGCATTCGCTGGATCGAAGGTCACCGCTTACAACGAGTCGAACGCCTCTCCACTCAATCCTGATAATGTAAATGCCCTTCAGTCAGATGAAGCTGTGGGGCATTGAGTTGTTCCAGTTCTTCCCAATGATGGGTGATGTACAGCATCGGAATCGCCAGTTCTTGTTGAATGGTATTTAAAAAACTTAGTAACTGCTGGCGAAGTTCCAGATCCAAACCCGTGGTCGGTTCATCCAGTAGCAATAAATCGGGCGATGATAACAGCGCCCGTGCAATCGCCACGCGTTGGGCTTCACCGCCTGAAAGCTGATGGGCTTTGCGCTTTAATAGCGGCACCAAACCCAGTAATTCCACAATATAAGCACTGGAAAATTTCGGTGTTGCGGATTTTTTCCAGCGCTGGGCATAAGCAATATTTTGCAAAACATTGAGATGTGGAAACAGGCAGGCTTGCTGAAAAATAAAGGCAATATTGCGCCGATGCACAGGCACATTTACACCCTGCTGACTGTCCAAAAGTACGTGCTGATTGAGTTGGATTTTACCCTGCTGTGGTTGTAGTAAGCCTGCAAGGCATTTAAAAAAACTGGATTTTCCTGCACCCGATGCCCCAACAATGCCCAATATAGGCGCTTGGGTTAGCAGATCAATCTGCAAACAGAAATCGGCTTGGCGATACTCAAACTGACAGTTTAGCATTTACATCCGCCCCAAACGTTGTTGATATTTTTGCAAAATCAAATGATTGGCAATCAGTGCCGTAAATGCCAAAGCCACCGACAGCATCACCAGACGCAGTGCCATCTGTTCACCATCGGGTTGTTGTAGCAGCGAATAAATCGCAATCGGTACGGTACGAGTTTCATCGGGGATATTTCCGACAAAGGTAATCGTCGCGCCGAACTCACCCAAACTGCGGCTAAAACATAAAATGCTGCCAATGATCATGCCCGGAATCGCCATCGGTAAACTGATGCTATAAAACACCTGCCACGGATTGGCGCCTAGACTGGCCGCCACATGTTCAAGCCGCTGATCAATCAACTGAAACGACAACTTGATCGGCTGTACCATGAGGGGAAACGCCACTACCATCGAGGCCAGTACCGCACCTTTCCAATTAAACGCCAACTGAATGCCAAGCTGCTGCAAGCTGTGCCCAATCCAGCCCTGATTACCAAACAGCACCAACAAGCCATAACCCAACACCACGGGCGGCAACACCATCGGCAACTGTAAACAGGCTTCGAGTAAGAATTTCAGCCGAAACTGGAGATGCACCAGACTCCACGCCACAGCTATCGCAAAGGGTAAACACAGCAAGGTTGCACACAATGCGACTTTGGCGGATAGTGCCAAAGCACTGAGTTCTTCAGGGGAAAGCATGCAGCACCTGATCAGCGATTAATGCTAAAGCCATAATGTTTAAAAATCGCCAAGGCTTGTACACTATGGCTCATAAAACGATAAAACTGTTGTGCTTCAGGGTTTTGCTCACCGACTTTGGTCAGTGCTATAGGGTAAATCACGGCATCGTGTGAGTTATCAGGGAGCACTCCAATAATTTTGACCTTTTGACTCACCAAAGCATCGGTTTTATAGACAATCCCGACATCGCACTCGCCCCGTTCCACAAAGGTCAGCGCAGCACGGACATCATCCGTTCCAACAATTCGACCCTGCAAACTGTTGAGCCAGTTCAGCTTGATCAGACTTTGTTTGGCATATTTCCCGACAGGGACGGACTCCATTTGCCCTGTACACAACTTGCCTGAAAAGGCTTGAGCAAAGGCAAAATGACTGTTGGTCTGAACCTTAATCTTCAGGTTTTTCGGGCTAATCAGTACGATTTGATTTCGCAGCAAAGGCTTGACGTATTGAGGACTGACTTCCTGTTTTTGCAATAGATATTTCATCCAGTCCTGATCGGCTGAAAAGAAGATATCACTCGGCGCACCCGCTACAATTTGCTTGGCGAGCGTGGAGGATGCTGCATACACGGGAACCACTTTGGTCTTCGGATATTGTTTCTGATACAGAGTCGCAATCTCGGTCACCGCATTGGTCAGGCTGGCTGCGGCATAGACTTTGACTTCCCCTGCCTGCACACATAGCGCTGTGAATGTGCCTGCAACGAGCAGACTGAGTTGAGAAATAACGCGCATGTTCATCATCCTAATCCAAATAAAGTCCGTTCAATACAGTGCCCGCCCTCAGCACCGTATCGGCAGGTACACGTAGCAAGAAATTACTATCGAATAAATTGCTGAGCATGTGTGACTGTTGTTTTTTCAGGGCTGTGACTTGGACTTGCCCTTGCTCGACCTGAGCCGACATTCTTAAAAAGCGCTCACGGCGATCAGACTTGAGCTCGTGTTGCAGCACAGCACTGACCCATGCAGGACTGACGCTTTGCCCGAGCAAACTACGTAACAAACTGCTGACATAAACTTGCAGCGCCACATAGACTGCGGCAGGATTCCCCGGTAAGCCGAGCAAGTAACACGTATGTTCAGTTAATTGAGCACAGGCAAAAAACATCGGTTTACCCGGTTTTTGCTTGACCTTCCAGAACACTTGCTCAAAACCCAATTTCAGTGCCACAGGTCGGACAAAATCGTAGTCGCCAACCGATACGCCGCCTGTAGTCATGATCAGATCAAAACGCGATTGCAAATCCTGTAGCAGCTCGGTCAGTGCGGTTTCCTGATCGGCGACCAAAAAAAATTCTGCATCTAAGTGCTGTTGCTGACACCATGCTTTGAGCATCGGGGTATTGGCATCGAAAATTTTGCCCTGCTGTAATTCATCAACATGGCTAGCGACCTCATCCCCCGTTACTACCACCGCAATTTTGGCTTGGCGATAAACCGAAACGTGTTGCACCCCTGCCATACACAGTGCAGCAATCGCCCCGACACCCAAAGACTGCCCTTGCGTGGCAAGCACTTGCCCTGCCTGTACTTCTTCGCCTGCATCGCGAATATCGGCATGTTCAGCCAAATCTTCGGTGAGTTCGATCTGCTGTTCCACGTGGAGTCGCACAATTTCCTGACGCGCCACTGTAGTTGTGCCCTCGGGAATTTTGCCGCCCGTGAAAATCCGTACCGCTTGCCCTGCTTTAAGGATGACGTCACTGACTTGTCCTGCACGAATTTCACCGATGACCTGAAAATTTTGTCCTGCATCTATCGGGTGCTGCACGGCTGCCAACGCATAGCCATCGACTGCGCTTTGCGAAAAAATTGGCAAGTCGACAGGCGCATGCACTTCCTCGGCCAAAACACGCTGTAAAGCTTGCTCGACAGGCACACGCTCATGCGCTAGCGGTTTCACAGTTTGTGCAATCAGTGCCAAAGCCTGATCAATCGAAATCAGTCCATGTTCTGCACCACAGCCACTCATTGGTAGCCCCCTGCATGCGGAATATTTTGTTGGACATCAAACAAATGTACCAAGGCAGGGACTATTGCAGTCAGTGATTCACTCGCGCCGCCACGACTGCCTGGTAGGGTAATCACCAGACTGGTGTCGATATAGCCCGCAACACCACGCGACAAAGCTGCATACGGCGTGCGTTTTTGTCCAAAGCTACGCGCCGCTTCCATTAGCCCCGGAATTTCACGTTGCAATAACGGCTGCAAGGTTTCAACAGTGAGATCTTTCGGGCCTAAACCTGTACCACCCACCGTCACAATCAGCGGATAGTGATTTTTTTGCTGTTCGATCAGTGCCAGTAAAGCCGCAGGATCATCGGAAATCACCTGATAGGCAATCTCACTAAAATTGGCTTCTTCAAGCATCTGCATGACACTTTGCCCCGCAGTATCAGGCTTTTTGCCTGCGGCAACCGTATCCGATAGCACAATCACCGAGGCTTTTAAGCTGCGCTTGAGCTGACGGACAAAATGCGATTTCCCACCTTTTTTCTTGAGCAGTCGGCACTGATCCATCTGCAAATCTTCAGGTTCACAGTGCGGTTTCAGCATGTCATACAGGGTCAATGCCGCAAGACTGGCAGCCGTTAAGGCTTCCATTTCCACTCCAGTTGGCCCGATGGTTTCCACGGTGGCCACAATAGTCACTGCTGCTTCATGCAGTTCAAATTCAACATCGGCACGATAAATCGGCAGTGGATGACACAGCGGAATCAGTTCATCCGTCCGCTTGGCAGCCAAAATCCCTGCAATGCGTGCCGTTTTCAGCGCATCGCCTTTTTCGGTATTGCCCTGTCGCAAGAGTTCAATGCAATGCGGCGGCGCAGACAGCACCGCTTGGGCTTCTGCAATCCGATAACTCTCTGCTTTCATGGCCACGTTTTTCATGCTGATGTTTCTCAAATAATTCAATTAATAATGTGAATGCTGATGTTTGTGCGTATGTTTATGTGTTTGTTGATGATCTGAATGTGCCTGTTCCTCGGCACTATAGTCTTTACGAATACAACAACCTGTCACGAACTGGCTTGTACCATCGCTATAAAATTCTTCTTTCCAAACAGGCACTTCATGTTTAACACGCTCGACGGCTTCCTCACAAGCCGCAAATGCTTCACGGCGATGCTCGGCATAAGCCAGCGCAATAATCGCTTTTCCACCAATGCCCAGTTTGCCGATCCGATGCACCACCCGCACATACTGCACTGCATATTTGGCTTGGACTTCCTGTTCAATTTGCCGAATCATTTTTTCTGCCAAAGGCGCATAAGCGGTATAACACAGCGCATCGACCGAACGTCCTTCATGGTGATTGCGCACCACGCCGACAAAACTGCCAATCCCACCACATTCAGGGAAATCTTCAATCGGGGCAAAACAGTCGAGGCTTAAATCCTGATCCTGAATTCGTGCAAAATCCATGCTTAACCTCCTGCAACAGGTGACAATAGCACCAAGGTACATGCTGTATTTAAGGCATCCTGACGTGACACCAAACTGTCCCCGATGGCGCAGGCACATTGCTGAATTGCAGATTGTGCTTGGGGATGCTGCTGCTCCAGTTGACTGAGCACGGCCGCAATCGCCACAGGCGCATCGAACTCAAGTCGAAGATCACTAGGCAGCCAGCGCGTCACTGCGCCAAAACCTTCAATCTGCACGGAAATTTTTTGCATGTTAGCCTCCAAGCATATGCATACTGATTTTGCGAGGGGAATGTTGGGTGGCCTGTATGGCATGAAAGCCCGCAGCTTTGTGCCAAATATAAGTTCCAATCCGCTGTTGTAACTGTTCACGTGCCACATCGGAATGTGCAGCCAAAGCCTGAATCTCGGACTTGAGCGCGATGCCTTGCGGTGCAAACAGGCAGTTAAATAACTCGCCCTGAGCGGTCAGGCGAATACGGTCACACTGCCCACAAAAGGCGTGGCTAATGGTGGAAATAATGCCCACATCATAGCTTTGGTCTAAGCGGTAAATGCGTGCAGGCGAATGGTCTTGCGGCAAGGCTTCAATCTGATACTGCCCAGCCAGTTGCTGCAAAATTTGTTGCTCGGTGACCACCTGCTGACGTTGCCACTGTGCATCACCATCGAGCGGCATATATTCAATAAAACGTAGCGGTAATTGCTGCTGTTTGGCCCATGCCACAAGCGGCAAAATTTGTGAATCATTGATGCCTTGCATCAGTACCGTATTAATTTTGAGGGATAGCCCTGCCTGCTGTGCCGCAGCAATACCTGATAGAACAGGCGCAAGCTCTCGTTGAGTCAGTTGCTGAAAAAGAACTGGATCAAGACTGTCCAGACTGATATTTAGATCATCCAGACCTGCCTGTTTCAGGGCTTGTGCGTATTTGGGCAAATAATGCCCGTTGCTGGTCATGGCAATGCGCTTGAGACCCAATGCACGAAGTGATTGTAATTGTTCAATAAAATGCACCACGCCCTGACGCATTAGCGGTTCACCGCCTGTTATGCGCAGGCTGTCGATGCCGCGTTCCACCATAAACTGGCAAAAGGCATACAGGGCTTCAAAGCTGAGTAAGCTGTGTTTGTCCATCCATTCAGGATGTTCAGGCATGCAATACAGACACTTGAAATTGCAGCGATCCGTCACTGAAATTCTCAGTTTACGTTTTTGACGACCAAACTGGTCAATCCATGAACTGGCGGACTGCATCATGCACGAACCACTCCAAACCTGAAGAAGAAAAATGCACCTGCCACACGGTTCAGGTGCACATTTTATGAGCTTTATTGAAGCAAGAAATATTCCAACTTTGCACTAAATCAACACATTCAACTGTTTGTATTGTTGTAATTCATCGAAGGAGTTAATGCTGTGAAAAATCAGTGCATGTTTTCGGAACTTCACCGCTTGTGCATGCATCAATTTGAAGCATTTTTTAAGACTTAACTCGCCTTGCTCAATCTGAGCGCTCAAAGTGGGCAAGCTGCTGCGTTTCAATAAGCAAAATGGATAGAGTGCCGCACCATTGATTTCGACATAAGCCACCTCAGCTTCAGGGTGCTGCTGCAAACTTTGATGCAGTTTTTTCAAAACCGATTTCGGCAAATAGGTCACGTCACACGGCACAAATAGCACATAGTCGGCTGAAACATGTCGCCATGCACTTTTCATTCCAATCAGCGGCCCAAGAAAGCCTGTTTCATCGTCCTGAAAACTACGAATGTTCGGCACCATATGCTGATAAATCCGATGATCACGGTTACTGCTAATCCACTGCTGTTGGGTTTTTCCCCGAAAATGTTGTGAGATTTTTAAGAGTTGTATTTGTTTATCGAAACACTGCAAAAGCTTGTTTAAGCCTTGCATGCGGCGGGCCTGACCGCCCGCTAAAATGACCAAATCTGTAACGGGATGGTTTGCATCAGTCATGGGCAAGCTCCTGTTGGCACGATTTAATTAAGCCACGAATTTCAGGGAGACAGGAACCACAATTACCGCCTGCTTTTAAGCACGCTGTCACCTGTTTTTCGTGGGTGATGTTTTGGGTTTTTATTGTTTCAAGAATGCGATTTTTTCCAACTTTAAAACAGCTACACACCAGTGGACCTTCACTGCTGCCTGCATTCATCGGTGCGGCTGCCAGTAAGGCTTTACGATGTGTCGCACTTAAGCGCTCACGCTTAAATAGGCTGGCAATCCATGCCCGATCAGGCAAGAATGCTTTGTCTGCAATGTATAAACATGCTACCAAACGGTTGTCTTTAAGCACCACGATATGACACAACTGCTGGCTTTGATCTTTAAGGTCTAACCATTCCAGACTGTCATCATCAAATGCCAACAACGCCTTAATATTACTGGTGACGGTATTAAAATTTTGCCGTCCTGCCAGTTCATACTGCGCGGCATATGGCGTGGTGATTTTATTCCACCAGCTCACAGACTGAATTGAGTCACGCACCTGTGGCAAATATTCTTCACGAATAAAACACACACCCTGCCAGCGACTATGAAACGGCTGCATCATTACAGGGGTATGTTTAAACTCAGGCTCACCCGAAATAGCATCCACCACAGGATTAACCACTTTGCCAATCCGCGCATCAGAGGCAAATTGCTCTGTCCAGTGAATTGGTGCAAAAATCTGCCCACGGCGCACGCCTTGCGAGAACTGCGCTCGCAGCACACACTTGCCCCACGTTGAAAACACTTCCACCAGACCCTGTTCAGAAATGCCGTATTTCAAGGCATCTTGCGGGTGAATTTCACAATAAGCTTCGGCGCGGTGATTGGCCAAGGCAGGCGCTAAACCTGTACGGGTCATGGTGTGCCACTGATCGCGAATCCGTCCCGTATTCAAAATCAGTGGATAATCCCCATTCACCGCATTCACAGGCGCAACGGGTGCAGTTGCCACAAATTTGGCTTTACCCGATGCAAAACTGAACTGACCCTGTGCAAACAGGCGCTCACAGGCTTGCGTTTGTGGCTGTTGCCATACAGGCCATTGAATCGGTTGCAGTTGTTGATACTCTTCGGCACTAATGTCACTCAGTCCTGCCAAGTTAAAATAACGGAAAGTCTTGCACTGCTCACGCCCTGCTACATCACTGTTTTGGTAGGCAGAAAGTCGGGCATGCTCAAGGAAAATCTCATGCGAAGACTGAAAATCGAAACCTGAAAAGCCCATTTTCTTTGCGACTTGCGCTACTGCCCACCAGTCAGCTTTGGCTTGAGCAGGCGCACCCAAAAATGCACGCTGACGTGAAATACGGCGCTCGGAATTGGTCACTGTGCCGTCTTTTTCACCCCACCCTAACGCAGGCAATAAAATATCGGCATATTGCGTGGTGTCCGTGTCTTGGCAAATATCCGACACCACCACAAATTCACATTTTTCCAAAGCACGTTTGACTTGATCGGCATTCGGCAAACTAACCACAGGATTGGTCGCCATAATCCACAAGGCTTTGATTTTGCCCTGCTCCACCGCTTCAAATAAATCCACGGCTTTTAAACCCGCTTTGCTGGCAATGTTTGGGCTTTGCCAAAATGCTTGTACCAGTTGCTGATGCTCAGCGTTATCGACATCCAAATGTGCAGCCAACATATTCGCCAAGCCACCAACTTCACGCCCACCCATGGCATTCGGCTGCCCTGTCATGGAAAATGGCGCTGCGCCTGTACGCCCGATTTTCCCTGTCAGCAAATGACAATTAATAATAGAATTAGCTTTGTTAACGCCTTGCGAGGACTGGTTCACGCCCATCGAGAACAGGCTCATCACCTGTGAAGTCTGTGCAAATTTCTCAAAAAATAGCTGTAATTTGTCCAGTTGAATGCCTGTCCGCTGTGCCAGATCGACCAAGTCAGTTTCGCCCTGACTGGCGTCTAAAGCCGCATTCAGATCGTCGGTATAGCGCTCAACAAAACTGATGTCGGCATAACCATTTTGATATAAATATTGCAATAAACCATTGAATAGTGTGACATCTTGCCCCGGTAAAATCGGCAAATGTAAATCCGCCTGTTCACAGGTTGCAGTAAAACGCGGGTCGATCACCACCACAAACAGATCACGTTCAGCTTTGGCCTGCATGATGCGTTGATACAGCACAGGGTGACACCATGCGGTATTCGAGCCGACCAGCACCACCATTTTAGTCTGTTCAAAATCGACATAACTGGCAGGCACAAGGTCTTCACCAAAACTGCGTTTGTGCGCTGCCACCGCAGAGGACATGCACAGACGTGAATTGGTGTCGATATTGGCAGTGCCCAAGTAGCCTTTAACGAATTTATTCACCACATAGTAGTCTTCGGTCAGCAATTGTCCTGAGACATAAAACGCAACGCTGTCTGCCCCATACTGATCAATACTGTCCTGAAAACGCTCGGCAATCTGGCTCAAGGCGGCATCCCAACTGCTACGGCGGCGGGCAGCTTTACGCCCCTGCATTGGCTCAAGTACACGGGTTTCCATGCCCAGTGTATCGGCCAAATGACTGCCTTTGATGCACAGACGACCAAAATTGGACGGATGCTGTGCATCGCCACGCACGGCAATCTGTGCCCCATGTGCCGTTTGAGTCACACTGACCTCAACCCCACAGCCCACGCCACAATACGGACATGTGCTTGCAGTAGTGACTGTGCTGTCGGTGTGGCGAGTCTGTTCCACCATTGGAATGCTGTTCATACCTTGTTCCACGCTGCCGAATTCAACTTCTATAGGCTTCTTTCATCAATCCCTTTTTTCTCTCTATGGGAGAAATATAAAGAGGGTGTAAATAGCGATGAAAGAAGCTTTATGTTTTAACGATTAACTTGCTTGTTTTAATGCAAAATCTTTACCAAAAAGCAGTTTATTTCTAAACGGATGAATTGGGGTCTGATCTGCAATCAGTTCGGCATACCACACGCCATCTTCAGTGTCGCCAAACAGCACCGCACCGACGACTTTGTTGTCCTGAATAATGATACGTTTATAAATCTGACGTTTATCGTCATGTAATACGATTTCTTCAAAGGCATCTTCAGGGGCAAAGTTGCCTGCGGAAAACACGTCACAACCACTGACTTTCAGCTGTGTTGGCACAGGCTGTGCGGCAAACGTCAGGCTGCCATGTTCTGCCAAATGCGATGCACAAATAAAGGCTTGTCCCCAAAGTGGTTCAACCAGTCCGAAAGTACTGCCACGATGCTCGATACATTCACCAACTGCATAAATGCTCGGGTCAAAAGTTTGCATGGTGTCATTCACCAACACGCCACGGTTGCAGCGTAAACCTGCTTGTTGAGCCAAGGCAATATTCGGGCGAATCCCCACAGCGAACACCACAAGATCAGCAGGAATAATCGTGCCATCTTGCAATTCGACTTGGGTGACTTGACCGTGTTCATTGCCCGCCAAACGCTGGGTAAATGCCGAAGTGATGACGCGAATGCCTTTTTCTTCAATACTCTGTTTCAGCATGTCACTGGCACAGGCATCTAGTTGACGTTCCATAATGTGCGAGGTCAAATGCAGCACAGTCACGTTCATGCCACGGCGTTTTAAACCATACGCTGCTTCAAGACCGAGCAGACCACCGCCAATCACCACCGCATGATGTTTATTTTGACTGGTTTCGATCATCTGATTGACATCGTAAATATCACGGAAGCTCAACACGCCTTGTAAATCTTTGCCTTCAACAGGGGGAATAAACGGCTTCGAGCCTGTCGCTAAAATCAGGCGATCATAGCTCACCACCTCGCCTTTTTGCGTAGTCACGGTTTTGTGATTACGGTCAATTTCCACCGCAGGATCATCGGCAATAAAACGGATATTTTTTTCGGCATACCATGCAGGCGGATGCAGCATGATGTCTTCGATTTTTTTGTCGCCCGACAACACTGGCGAGAGCATGATGCGGTTATAGTTGCCCCACGGCTCCTCACCAATCACGGTAATTTCGTAGCGTTCAGGCTCCATATCCAGTAAGTCTTCCAAACAACGCATGCCTGCCAAACCATTGCCCACCAACACCAAAGCCTGTTTCTCGACTTGCTGACCATTGCTAGTCAAATAGGTTTTCATCGGCTGGCTACATACCCAGACCCGACCATCTTCAACCTTGCTCGGATACACTGCCAAATGTTGGGTGCTGTCTTCAAGGCAACGCCCTGTCGCCAAGCTAAAATGCTGTTTATACAACGGTGATGCCACCACGCGTTCACCCTGAATATCCCCCAAGATGCCGCGCGCCATGACATTGGCTTGGCTAAACGGGTCACGTGCGCTCAAGGCATACACGCGCGCTTCATCGCCCACACGAAACAGCGCAATTGGCTGACCTGCGATTAAAGCCCCCACGCCTGTATTTGCAGTCACATCGTCAAGGTCGCAGATTTCAATCCAGTCCATTTCTTGCATTTGCTGATTGGTCATCTCTGTTCTCCTTAAACCTGTGCTTCAACCATCGCGATGCGGTCTTGATCGCGTTCTGCTGTTTTCAATGGACGAATCTGCCCACGCTCTTGAGTAAATTGAATATGTGGATCACGTTGTTCATCGGCATTGATGAAGGTTTTGAAGCGTTTACGAACCGTTGGATCTTCCACAGCAGTGCGCCATTCATCCTGATAAGTACCGATCACATGCGCCATACGGCGTTCCAGTTCTTCTGCCAAGCCGAGTGAATCTTCCACGATCACCGCTTTGAGATAATCCAAGCCACCTTCCATGTTGTCACGCCATACACTGGTACGTTGTAAACGGTCAGCTGTTTGAATGTAGAACATGAAGAAACGGTCGATATAACGCACCAAAGTTTCAGTATCTAAATCAGATGCCAACAATTCAGCATGGCGTGGTTTCATGCCGCCGTTACCGCAGACATACAAGTTCCAACCTTTTTCAGTGGCAATCACGCCGACATCTTTGCCTTGTGCTTCGGCACATTCACGGGTACAGCCAGACACTGCCATTTTCAGTTTGTGCGGTGAACGTAAACCCTTGTAGCGGTTTTCCAGTTGAATCGCCAAACCGACTGAATCATCTACACCATAACGGCACCATGTGCTACCAACACAAGATTTTACGGTACGTAATGATTTGCCGTAGGCATGTCCAGACTCAAAACCTGCGGCGATTAGTTCTTCCCAAATTAACGGTAATTCATGTAACTGCGCCCCGAACATATCGACACGCTGACCGCCTGTAATTTTGGTGTAAAGGTTGTATTTTTTAGCGATCTGCCCCACAGCAATCAAACCATCTGGAGTGACTTCACCACCTGCCATACGCGGTACAACTGAGTAAGAGCCATCTTTTTGGATGTTGCCCAAGTAGTAGTCGTTGCTGTCCTGCAAGCCTGCATGGCTTGGTTTCAACACAAAGTCATTCCAGCAAGACGCTAAAATGTTGGCAGTAGTCGGTTTACAAATGTCACAACCCAAACCTTGTCCGAATTGTTGAATCAAGGCATCGAAGGTTTTGATTTCATGCACGCGTACCAAGTGATACAGCTCTTGACGTGAATAAGCAAAGTGCTCGCAAATGTGGTTATTCACGGTTACGCCTTGGCGTTGCAACTCCGCTTTCAAGACTTGAGTCACCAATGGCGCACAGCCACCACACGCGGTTGCTGCTTTGGTGCATTTTTTCAAAGCGCCAAGTGAAGTTGCACCATCACCAATCGCTTGGCAAATGTCGGCTTTGGAAACGTTGTTACATGAACAGATGGTTGCGCTATCTGGCAGCAAGTCCACACCGCTGCCACCTGCCTTGGCTGCACCTTGGCTAAAGCCAGGCATGATCAAGCTTTCTGGTTGTTCAGGCAGGGGCAAAGCGTTGAGCATCATTTGCAGCAATTCGCTGTACTCGGTTGCATCACCGACCAACACTGCACCCAAAACTTTAGTTTTGGCTTGATCCACCACCAATTTTTTATAGATCAAGGCATCTTCGTCAGCATAGAAATAGCTAACGGCATTCGGGGTCATGGCATGCGCATCACCGACTGAAGCAACATCAACCCCCATCAGTTTGAGTTTGGTGCTCATGTCCGCACCTGCAAACAATGCGGTGTCTTGTTGTTGGACATGTTTCGCTGCAATACGCGCCATATCATAGCCCGGTGCAACCAGACCAAAGATTTTGTTCTGCCACAGCGCACATTCACCAATCGCGTAAATGTGGTCATCTGAGGTTTGGCAATAGTCGTTAATCACGATCCCGCCGCGCTCACCCACCGCCAAACCGCTGCTGCGTGCCAGTTCATCACGCGGGCGAATCCCTGCCGAGAACAACACAATGTCAGTTTCAAGATGTGAGCCATCCGCAAATTTCATTACATGTACAGAATGTTCACCATCTTCAATGGCTTGGGTGGCTTTTTGGGTATGCACTTGCACACCCAAGTTTTCGATTTTACGGCGCAGCACTTTACCGCCCAAATCATCAATTTGGACTGCCATCAAACGTGGTGCAAACTCCACTACATGAGTTTGCAGGTTGAGGTCACGCAGTGCTTTTGCTGCTTCAAGACCGAGTAAGCCACCGCCAATTACCACACCCGATTTAGCATTCAAACTCGCTGCACGAATCGCATCAAGGTCTTCAATGGTACGGTACACAAAGCAGTTTTGACGCTCATTGCCCGGAATTGGCGGAACAAAGGCATAAGAACCTGTCGCTAAAATCAGTTTGTCATAGCCGATGATTTGACCTGTTGCCGTGGTCACAGTCTGGTTATGACGGTCGATTGCAATGGCTTTGGTATTGAGATGTAAATCAATGCCATAAGCATCTGCAAAGTCTGCACGTGCAAGCGATAAATCTTTGGCACTGCGTCCAGAGAAGTATTCGGTCAAATGTACGCGGTCATACGCTAAACGTGGTTCTTCAGCAATAATGGTGATTTCGAGGTCGTCATTGTTATGTTCGAGGACACTTTCAATAAATTTGTGCCCAACCATTCCATGACCAATCATAACGAGTTTCATCATCGGCATCCTTAAAGTGATTTCTTGGGAGATTTGGATTAAACAGCTTCGTTGCGTTCAAGTAGCGCTTTTTCGAAGAGCTTTTTCTCACGGGCTTTGTGTTCTGGTGAGAAGCGGATGAACAACACCACACAACCAATCACCACCACCATAATGCCAAGGCTCAGTAAGCAAGTTTGTAGGTCAGGCATGCTCTTGAAGATAAAGCCTGCTGCCACTGCACCCACGTTACCGCCTGCCCCGATAATCCCCGCAACACCACCCAATGCTTTACGGTCAATGAATGGCACCAGCGCATAAGTCGCACCACAAGCCATGTGTGTGAATAAACCGAATAACGTCATGCTCAAGATTGCCATAACAGGCGTATTCATTTGCGAGAACAACATCAAGAACAGACCTTCGCCCAAAATCATCACAAATAAAATTTCAGTACGTGCATCTAGACCGCGTTTTAGTGCCACTTTGTCAGAGATAATCCCACCAAATGCACGAGCAAACAGCGCGAGTAAACCAAAGATCCCCGCAGCCATACCTGCTTCTTTAAGACCGAAGTTAAATTTTTGTACGTAGTACATAGTCACTACGTTGTGCATGAAAATTTCGATCCCGAAGCATGCTGCATAGCTAACAAATAGAATCCAAACACGGTAGTTACGAGACGCTTCTTTAATAATCGCCCAACCGCCTTTTTTACCGCCTTCAACTTCAATGCCTTGTTCACGAAGTTGTTTATAGTTGCCTGCTGGGCAGTCTTGGGTAAATTTCCAGTATAAGCAGCCCACGATGAGCATCATAAAACCGGGAACGATCAATGCTGCACGCCAGCCCATGCTTTGCTCAACGCCATACATCACGATTGCAGACAATAGCAACGGCATGAGGGCTTGAGTTGCACCACCACCCGCATTTCCCCAACCTGCCGCAGCAGCATTGGCAGTTCCCACCACGTTTGGTGCAAACATGACACTGGTGTGGTATTGCGTGATGACGAAGCTTGCGCCAATTGCACCAATCAACAGGCGGAAGAACAGGAATGATTCATAGCTGTTGGCTGCGGCAACCCCAAATACAGGAATGCTGCCTAAAAATAACAATGCGGTATAAGTTTTGCGTGGACCATATTTGTCACACAATGGACCAACGATGAGACGAACCAAAATGGTAATCGCCACTGCGGCAATGTTAATGTTAGCAATTTGGTCTTTAGTGAGATGGAATTCACCTGAAATCACTGGCATGAGTGGTGCGCAGGCAAACCAAGCGAAGAAACAAACAAAGAATGCCAGCCAGCTCATGTGGAAAGCGCGCATTGCAGGTGTAGAAAAACTAAATAGGCTTATTTTTGTAGCTTTTTGATCATCTAAATTGGTAGACATGGCCAATCCTCGCACTGATACGTTAATTACGTTCCTACTACAGCAAACCCCATGCAGCAGCAGAATTCATCAGAACGGACATCGTTGGCCGTTATATTTGGTATATAAGGTGATCGCCTTTGATCTGCTTTGAATAATGCAAAGTACATGCCAACTCTAAAAATAAATTATTTTTTATCAACTTAGTTAAAAAATGACCATTTTCTTAACTTTCTCATACTGCGCTGTTTTTGCACAATCTCTAAAATTGAGCCAAAACTGCACTAAATTTAGGCAATTTAAATCAAATTGCACAACAGTAGCATCGATCACTTTGATGCACTGTTCAATTTACTCTTTTGTTTTTTCGGTTTTTTTCAAAAATATTCGACTAAAGCCGTAGAACAGCCCTGCATATATTGCAACAGATGCTGTGATTTAGATGCTTTACGTGGCACTCATTTTGCTTTGCAATAGAAAGTGAAGCCACCTTAACCTTGAGCCAGCCACTATGTTGACCTCCAAACTCAAAATCGCCTTGATTGACGATGACGAATCGCGTGCTAGCTATTTACAGCAGTGCCTGACTGAACATGATTTTGAGGTCGTGGCTTGTGTGCTCATTCAGGAGATTGCCCCACACGATTTACAAGAACTGCATGCCGATGTGATTTTACTAGATATGGATCATCCACAACGTGACATTATTGAAGCATTTGTGAACCATTTCAATTTGCCCACTGTGCTGTTTACCAAAAATAATAACCGTGACACGATTAAACAAGCGATTCAGGCAGGCGTCACTGCTTATATTGTCGATGGGGTTGATCCTGCTCGTCTAGATAGCGTGCTTGAAATTGCCATTGAGCAATATAAAAAGCATCAGCAGCTTGAAAGTGATCTAAAAGAAACTAAACTACGCTTAGCAGATCGCAAAGACATTGAAAAAGCAAAAACCATGATAATGCAATTACAACAACTTTCAGAAGAAGAAGCATTTCGCCTATTACGTAAAAATGCCATGAATGCTCGGGTTTCCATGGGGGATTTGGCGCGTCAGCTGATTCAAGCTCAGCAACTGCTCAATCAGACTTTCAAGGATTAATGATATGAAGAATGAAAAGACTCAGCTGAATATTGGCTATATTCCACTACTTGATGCAGTTGCCATTTTATGGGCTAAACATAAAGGTTTTTTTGAACGGGTTGGGCTTGATGTCACTTTGGTCAAAGAAGCCTCATGGGCAAGTTTACGAGATCGTTTGGCGTTTGGCATTTTAGATGGGGCGCACTGTCTCTCTGCAATGTTGCCCGCTTCTCAGGCAGGCACAGATCAAGTCGGAATTCCCTTTAAAACCGCACTGGTACTCAGTCAAAACTCAGCATTTATCAGTTTAAGTCAAAAACTGTGTCATGAACTCGAGATTCATAGCACTGATTCAGCCGTGCAGACTGCTGAAAAGCTGGTGTCAGGCTTTAACCATAAGCCGATTCGTCTGGCACAGGTCTTCGGACATTCGCTCCACCATTATTGTTTAAGAGAATGGTTAGCGCTTGCTGACAATACACTTGCCAAAAAAATTAAATTACTGACGCTGCCACCGCCTTATATGGTTGAAGCCATTTCTAATGGTTTAATCGATGGCTTTTGTGTGGGTGAACCTTGGAATACCCAAGGCGAAGTCTTGGGTAAAAGCCAAATTGTTGCTTCAGGTCTCGACGTTGTGCCCAGTGTGGCAGATAAAGTCTTGGCGGTAACCGAAGAATGGGCAAAACGCCACCCTGAAACATTATTGACTTTAGGAACTGCATTGCGTTTGGCACAGCAAGATATCGAGCAACTCAAGGATTTTTCTGAACTGTGGCAAATGCTGATTCACTATGAAATTGTGCAATTTTCTTGTTCACCCGACACGCATGTTGAACGGTACCATGCCATTGTCAACATTATTAAAAATTATGTTACCCACTCGGCTGCACCGAAACTTTCCGATTTTGTTTGGCTGACCAATCAAATGAATCAATGGGATCAGTTAGGACTCACCGAAACTGAAGTACAACAGATTAGTCAGGCCTGTATCATTTAGAGCGCTGTCTTGCTGCAATCTTAGGAGTAGAGGTAGGCAGATGCAGATGATGATTGCGGCTGAGCTTGTGCTCGTCTTAGGCTGGGTTTCAGCAAACCATGCTTGAGCAATCTGGCGCGAATAATATTTCGGCTAACCCCCAATAGCTGTGCGGTGTGCATTTGGTTTTGATGACAGTAAGCATAAGCTGCTTGGGTAATTTCAGCCTCTAGCTGTTCATCCAGATGCTCTAAGCCTTGTTCAAACCAGTGTAACAACACTTGCTGCAACGTCGATGTATTGGGCATTATTTGCAGCAATCCTGCAACTGATTGCCCACATTCATGCAATTGCAAATCCTGCGGCTGAATCACACCGTGCTGACACAGCAGTACAGCCCGATGAATGGCATTTTCCAGTTCACGAATATTGCCCGGCCAAGGATAAGTCAACATCGCGTTCTGTGCCGACTGACTCAGCCTGATTGATGCAGCATTCAACTGCTGGCGATATTCCTGAATAAAGTGCTGTGCCAAAGGCAAAATATCGCCCTGACGCTGACGAAGGGGCTTGAGCTGTACATGGGCAACATTGAGCCGATAATATAAATCTTCACGAAATTTGCCAGTCGCGACCGCCTGTTGCAGATCGACATTGGTTGCGGCAATCACCCGTAAATTGACCCGTCGGGTTTGCCGTGAACCCAAGCGTATCACCTGATTTTCCTGCAAGACCCGCAGTAATTTAACCTGTATTGCCAAAGACAAATCACCAATTTCATCGAGAAAAATCGTGCCACCATGTGCCGCTTCAAACCACCCTGCACGGGCTTCATGCGCTCCTGTAAATGCGCCTTTTTCATGCCCAAACAATTCACTTTCCACCAGTGTTTCCGAAAATGCACCACAGTTCAAGGCAATAAATGGCTGATCACGACGCTCACTCAACTGATGAATTTGCCGTGCAATCAACTCCTTACCTGTACCTGTTTCGCCCGTAATCAGTACACTTGCCTGACTTGGGGCAATCGCTTGTAAATAATCTAGCAATTGCTGCGACTGCGGATCTTCAAACACCATGGCACTTGCCCGTGGCGAATGCTGTAATTCACGAAAATGAGGATGTTTGACAACAGTCATGGTAACTCCAAGCAGATACAGGACAATCAAGCTGTTAATTTAAGGGGGCAGATCAATCCCATCCAATCATAATTTTTTGAATATTTATTCTTTTTACAGATAACGGGGTGTTGCTCTGACAACATTGGCAACATGTAGCCAAACAATTGTCTAAAAAATAAACTTGCCTGCGGATTTAAAGCCCATTATTGTAAAGCGAGCATTAAGGATATTCTACTTGGATCTATGGAATTAAATGATGTCGATCAACCTGCCCGATTTTTCTGCATTAATAAACCCTGAAATACAGCAGCATACACAACAATTGGCAGATGCCTTTGCTGAAACTGCGGTACAGCGTGATCGTGACGCTGGCTCACCACTGGCACAGCGCCAACTGATTCGTGACAGTGGCTTACTGGGACTGTCGATCCCGAAAAACTTAGGCGGTTTAGACGGCAACTGGTTCGATGTTATGAACAGTATACGAATTTTGGCACAAGTAGATAACTCACTGGCACATGTCTTTGGTTTTCATCATTTATTACTGGCAACTGTACGGCTCTTTTCCCGCGCTGAGCAGTGGCAAAACTGGTTTCAGCAAACCACAGCTCAGCAACTGTTTTGGGGCAATACCTTAAACCCACTCGACAAACGCACTGTGGTGCATCAGCAAGACGGGATTTATTTATTTTCAGGGCAAAAAAGCTTTTGCTCAGGGGCAATCGACTCCAATATGTTGGTGGCATCGGGCATTGATCAGGGTACAGGAAAGCTGCTGATCGCAGCGATTCCAACAACACGCGAAGGGATTGAGCTGCATCATGACTGGGACAATATCGGGCAGCGCCAAACCGACAGTGGCAGTGCTACTTTCCGCCATGTAAGGGTTGAGCAAGATGAATTACTGCTTGAACCCGGTCCACTCAGTACACCATTTGCCTGTCTGCGCCCTTTGATCGCTCAACTGACCTTTGTGAATATGTTTTTGGGTGTTGCTGAAGGAGCTTTTGCTGAAGCCAAACACTATACCCAAGAGCAAAGCCGTGCATGGTTTTTGTCAGGGGTGGAACGTGCTGACCAAGACCCATATATTTTGCGGCATTATGGTGAATTCTGGTTAGAACTAGAATCGGTACGCGCCTTAAATCAGCAGGCAATTTTACAGTTACAACAGGCATGGCAGATCGGTGAAGCCTTGACCGCCGAGCAGCGTGGCAAAGTCGCGATTGCAGTTGCCACCGCCAAAGTCGCGGCAAGTCGGGTCAGTCTGGATATCAGCAATCGTATGTTTGAAGTCACAGGCGCACGCGCCACTCAGGCAGCACTGCGTCTGGATCGTTTCTGGCGCAATGTCCGCACGCAAACCTTGCATGACCCTGTGGATTATAAAGTCAAAGAATTGGGTGAATGGGCGCTGAACGCCCAGTTTCCTGAGCCGAGTTTTTATAGTTAATGCCTGATGGATAAAGTTCGCATCATGCAAAACAGGATCAGCCATTGGCTGATCCTTGTCGTTTATGACTGCTTACTGCCACCACCAATTTGCCAGACATAAACTGGCTCTGTGCCATTGACGGTATAATCTCCAACAATTCGCTGTTTATAAATCAGTGGGTTATGTGATGCTGCGGTGCGAGCATTGCGCCAGAAGCGATCCAGACTTTTTTCACGACTGGTGGCAGACGCCCCCAAGGCATTAAACAGGTCACTGGTCAGTTGCAGTACTAACGGCGCAATCGCCACCTGCCCCTGTGCGGACTCCAGTTCCGCCGCAATATTGGTCTGCTGCTCCAAGGCATCACGCTGATCGGCATGGGCAAAATGTGCTTCATAAGCACGCTGTGCAGCTTCTGCGGCACGAATGGCGGTGGCTTCTGCGGCATAAGCTTGTGCCGATGCCTGTCCAATCACTTGCAAGACTTGCGCGTCCTGATCGACCCGATCAGCATTGCCATGACTATAAACACGGGTACGTGCCTTGACCTGACGACTAAACTCAGCCACTGCGGCATGGGCAGTACCTGCCAAGACACTGAGCAAGACCAGTTGATAGAACGCAGTTTGATATTTAAAGCGGCTGTCAAAATCAATAATGTTTTCCGCATCAACCTCCACTTCATGCAAAGTGGCTGTGCCGCTGCCTGTGGTACGTTGCCCAAAACCATCCCAGTCATCTTCGATTTTGACATTAGGATGTGAAGTCCGCACGGCAGCAATCACGTTTTGATTGGTGGCATCAATCTGGGCAAACAGGTCAAACCAGTCGGCAAAAATACTGCCCGTGCTGTAGTATTTTTTGCCGCTGACCGTCCAGCGTCCCGCATCATCCTGATATAAATGGGTAATCACCTCACCGATTTTGACATCGCCCACTTCTGTCCATGCGTTGCCAACCAGTTCACCTGCGACAAAACGTTCAAACCAGTGCGCTTGACTGTGGTCACGGTGTGCATTGAGTCGGTCTTCGACAAAGGCAAAATGCCCACGCAGTGCCTGTGGAAGGTTAGAATCGGCACTCGCCAATTCAATCAGCAACTGAAAAAGCTGCGGTACGGAAGCACCCGCACCACCATACTGTACAGGCACCCGCACTGCACCAAAGCCTGCCTGTTTCAGCCATTGAATCGGTTCATAGGGTAGTTCACGTTGCTGTTCGCGTTGTAAGGCAGTATCGGCAATTTTCTGGAAAATTGGGCGAAAACGCTGTGCCAGTAGCTCATAATCGCTACCTAGCGACAAATCTTGTTGTAATGCAGTTAAACTGGTCATGGTCTTATACTCATTTTATGGGTTTAACTGTAGCATTGCAGATGTTATGCCAACTTTAATTTGTTGATTTTATTTATATTTTAATTTAATCCTTTGCTGATTGGACAACGTCTTGCTGAATCACTGTTGCCAGAGCAACACTTGGATCATGCCAGTCAAACCATTCAAACGGTCATATCGGGGAGAATGATGGTCAAAAACTTGCGTCATCTGGACTTTAACCTGCTTAAAGCCATGGATATTTTACTGGAAGAGCGCAGCGTAACCCGCGCCGCGGAACGCTTGTTTATTACCCAGCCTGCCATGAGCAGTATTTTGGCACGTCTGCGTGAAAGTTTTGATGATCCGCTGTTTGTCCGTTCGCAGCGCGGCATTGTGCCGACCCCGCGTGCATTGGAACTAATTTGCCCGATCAAACAGATTTTGGGGCAAATTGATCTGCTGCTACAACCACTAGAGTTTAACCCTGCCACAGTGGATTTTACCGTGCGCATCGCCGCAACCGACTATGCCCATCAGGTGATTTTGGTGCCCTTTTTGGCAGCGCTCAAACAGCAAGCCCCGCATGTGCAGATTGCACTGTTGCCATCGACCGATAAAGAACCACAACGTCTGGAACAGGGTGAAATTGATCTGGCACTGTCTACACCTGAACATAGTTGCGGCAGTGAGTTGCATCATTTGCATCTGTTCGATGAATACTATGTCAGTGTAATGCGTTTGGGACATCCTGCCTTGCAACAACCGCTGACTTTAGATGCTTTTTGCGAGCTGGATCATGCCTTGGTGTCCTTTCAGGGCAGCTTTTCAGGCATTACCGATCAGAAATTACAACAACTAGGACGGCAGCGCCACGTTACCCTGTCCGTGTCGAGTTTCTTGCTATTGCCTGAGATTTTGCAAAATAGTGATCTGGTGGCGACTGTGCCAAAACGTCTGGTATGTAAACGTCAAGATTTAGCGATTGTGCAACCCCCACTGGAGATTCCAAGTTTTAGTAAAGTTGCCTTGTGGCATGAACGCACTGAACACGACCCGCGTTATCGCTGGTTGCGTCAGTTAATGCTGAAAACCTGTCAGCATGAGGAGCAGTTTGCAAATAACTGTGCGCTGTACAATCCATTGGTTACAACATAAAAAAGCCAGCTCAAGGCTGACTTTTTGAGAGAATTTGTATTTAGATTGCGTTTTATCTCAAACCTAAATCAATTAATAACGCTCTAACCAATGTGCATACGGCGCAGGCAATACCCACGTTGGTTTTTCCAGTTGCAATGCTTTAGCTGCTTGCAGTGGATAATGTGGATTCGCCAAGAAGGCACGGCCAATCATCACCAAATCCATTTGCTGCTGTTCCACCAAACGGTTCGCGACTTCAGGTTTATCCATTCCCCATGAAGAGGCAACAGGCAAATTGGCTTCACGGCGTACACGCTCAGAAATGGGTGCTAAAAATGCAGGCTCAGCCCAAGGCACTTTGGCTTTAGGCGTATTAAAACCAATACTGACATTGAGTAAATCTAGCCCATCCTCACGCCATTGTTTAACCAGTTCAATTGACTCGCTCAGGGTTTCCTCATCATGCCCATCGTACTCAATCACGCCAAAACGTGCGGTTAATGGTAAACGCTCAGGCCAAACTGCACGGACTGCGCTAAAGGTTTCACGTAAGAAGCGGCTACGTCCTGCAAAATCCCCACCATACTGGTCTTGGCGGAAATTGGCGTGTTTCGAGAAGAAACTTTGTGCCAAATAACCATGTGCAAAGTGCAGCTCTAACCATTCAAACCCTGCCTGCTCTGCACGACGAGCTGTCGCAACAAAGTCTGCCTGAACCCGTTGAATATCTTCAAGGCTCATTTCCTGTGGGACACGTGGCAGGTTTTCACCATATGCTACGGCTGAAGCACCAATCGGCTGCCAGCCACGCGGATCACCTTCGGCAATATGATCATCGCCTTCCCACGGGAGGTTGGCACTGGCTTTACGCCCCGCATGGGCAATCTGAATGCCTGGTACTGCCCCAGCCGCTTTAATCGCTTGGGCAATCTGTGCCAGACCTTCAATATGTTCATCGCTCCACAATCCCAAACAAGCGGGGGTAATCCGCCCTTCAGGTGAAACCCCTGTCGCTTCAACAATCACCAGACCCGCGCCACCGCGGGCAATACTGGTGTAGTGCGCCAAATGCCAGTCGGTCACTTTGCCCTCAACCGCACTGTACTGACACATCGGTGGCACAGCTATACGGTTGCGTAAAGTCACATCTTTAAGTTGAAAGGGCGTAAATAATGCTGTCATTCTGACCTCTAAGTTCACTAAAATTCTGCTTATCATCCATCTGGATGACCTGTTTTCCTGAAAAATTACGATGTTTCAGTGCCTGTAACTGCTGTGGCAATTCAGCAAAACGGGCCTGTAATAATGGCACTTCCGCCTGTAATTCACCTGTCGCGATTGCCATGAAAATCTGTTCACCCACTTGAGTTAACGCTTGCCACTGGGCCAATGTTCCATGCTGATGCAATGCACCCAATGCAACTTCATGCAAAGAGATTGCGCGACCAAAAGGGCTACATATCCACGTCGCCACACGTCCCTGAATACAGAGTAAATGTCCATTTGCCAGCACTGCATCAGATAATGCTTCTGCATGTTGAGAACCGACCATATCCAGTACTGCATAAAACTTTTTAGATAAATGCAAACTTTGATCTGCCTGTACAGGATCCGCAATACAACGCGTCGCCCCCAAGCCATGTAGGCGTTGCCAGTGGCGTGGGTGACAGCTTGCGGTGACCTGAAACCCACGCTGCGCGGCAAACTGAACCAAGAAATGTCCAACAGAACCACCTGCTCCTGCAATCAGAATCTCAGCATCGGTTTGAACAGGAATTTTACCAATGGCTTGCCATGCCGTCAGTGCAGGACAGGGTATGGCTGCCGCCTGCGACCAAGACAATTCATCAGGCAGTTTCAATAAAGCATAGGCTTTAACAGGCGTATATTCGGCAAAACTACCCTGTGCCTGTAGATTTTGATGATAAGCAACACGACATCCCAAAAGAGCCACATCGACCTGTGTACCTACTGCCACGACCACACCCGCGCCATCTACACCAACCACTTGCCCTTGCTGCGAGGATAAAACTTTCCAGTCCACAGGGTTTAAACCGATTGCATAATTCTTAATCAGGACTTCATCATCAGCCAGATCAGGCAATGCCTGTTGCTTTAAGACCAAATCTAGCGGCTGCTCTGAACCTGTAGACACCCATGCCCGATACGATGCAGGCAGTTGAGCTTGCTGTGTTTTCATCTTGATATTCTCAAAGGATGAATGACCTGTTCGTATAGTACGGCAGGTCATTTTTATCGGTTAATGTGCTGTCTGATCTGCAACAGCCTGTAAGGTCAACTCAGCCACTTTTTCTGAAGACTGTGGGTTTTGCCCTGTTACTAAACGTCCATCACGCACTGCATGCTCCTGAAAATCTGGGCCTTTTTCATAGATTGCACCGAGTGAGCGCAAGCGGTCTTCCAGTAAAAATGGCACAGTTTTATCTAAACCAGCAGCAACTTCTTCGGTGTTGCTAAAGGCGCTGACATGGCGACCTTTCACCACAGCCTGACCTGTACTGTCTTTGACATTGATTAAACCGACAGGGCCATGACATACGGCTGCCAAAACTTTACCTTGTTGCCATGCACTTGAAAGTAACTTTGCCAAGGGCTGACTGGTTGGTAAATCCCACATTGTGCCATGCCCACCTGGTAGGAAAATCGCATCGTAGCTTTGAGCTGAAAGCTGATCAATTTTTAAAGAAGATTTGACTTTGGCAATCGCCACAGGGTCTTTTAAGAAACGCTCGACACTGGCAGGATTTTTACCCGCTGCCTGCTCTGAATTTGGATCGACAGGAATCTGCCCACCTTGGATTGAGGCAATATCCACCTCAACATTATGATCTTTAAATGCATAATAAGGCGTGGTCAGTTCTTCTAACCACACCCCTGTTGGGTGGTGAGATGTTCCCATAGTGGCTTGTGAAGTCACGATCATTAAGATTTTGATGCTAGTTGCAGCCATGTTGTTGTTCCTGTTTTTTAAATTGTTAAAAAAGAGATTGCCTAGCATGGAGCTAGGCAATTTGACTTAGGCGCTGGTTTTGGCTTGACGGACGGCAGTCACCAAACCGTCTAACCAGTCCTGATGACCATTGATCATCGGGTTGGGTTTGGCTTGGGCCAGTTCTTTGGCAGGCTGACCGTTCTGGGTTTCTTGAGTCAAAATCCGTACTCGACCACCGTCTAGGTCTTCAATGAGCCATGCGTGGTGTACATCCAGACGTTCGGCTGTACCGACATCGCCTGCCCAACCATGCCATGCAATACGTGCAGGCTCACCTGCCTGTGGTGCAACCAGTTCCACGACTTGAGCATCGACTGGGAAACCAAAAGTTTTAAAGAAAAACACCATCTCTGCTTGCAGTTGCTCTGCACCTTCAGACAGTTTCACATCCGAAGAATTGGCATAGTAGCTTGGCCAAACATCAGCATTCACCAGATATGGCCACACTTCTGCGGCGCTTAAACCTTTGACAATCACTTCATTAGAACAAAAGTTATCGGTTTCACCTGGGAGATAGCCCTCAGGCCAAACAATCGAATTCATCATTTCAGTATCTCGTTGCTGCACAGTCGATGCTGTGTGATTGATCTTGCAACCATCATACGAGCGGTTTATTCATAAAAATAATCTTAATTTTTTATCTCATTCATAGATTGAATTAATATCTGAATCAGACATAAAAAAAGCGCATCCGAAAATGCGCTGCCAGTTGCTCCATTGTTTTTAAAGCTTTTGCATCCATGTTGATGCTGCTGACTTTATTTTTATTTTCAAGATCATCAGTCTTCGATCTTTTTCTATTTAAGCAACATCTTTTTCTTTTTCCTGTTGCTGTTTTTGCTCCAGTTCTCGTACCAACGGTAATACACGTTGCCCAAAGTATTCCACTTCCTCAATAAAGTGCAGGAAGCCTGCCAAAATCAGATCCACCCCTGCTGCTTTATATGCCACGATACGTTCTGCGATTTGCTCAGGCGTGCCGATCAGGTTAGTTTTAAAGCCATCGTTGTATTGCACCAAATCTTCAAGACTGGATTTTGCCCAGTTGCCCTCGCCTTCGGGGCTGGCTGCACCTGCCTGACGCGTGGCATCAGCAAAGGCATTTACCGCATCGGGATTGGCTTTGGCAATAATCTCTTGCAGAACGGCTTGCGCTTCTTCTTCGGTATCTCGCGCAATAATAAAGGCGTTTAAACCGACTTTCACCTGATGCTGATTTTGCTTGGCTTTACTACGCAAATCCTCGATCTGTTCACGAATGCCTGCAACGGTATTGCCATTGGCAAAATACCAGTCCGACACACGCGATGCCATATCCCGCGCGGCGCGTGATGTCCCGCCTTGGAAAATTTCAGGGTGCGGCTGCTGCAACGGTTTTGGCTTTAAGGTGTAATCTTTGAACTGATAATACTTGCCATCAAACGAGAAATTATCCGTGGTCCAAATGCCTTTGAGACTGCGAATAAACTCTTCCGAACGTGCATAACGCTGGTCATGCTCTGGCCATTCTTCACCAATCGCATCAAACTCACCTTTGAACCAACCGCTCACCACATTAATCGCAATTCGCCCTTGAGTCAGTTGATCAATGGTCGCCAACTGTTTGGCTGCCAGAGCAGGTTTCCACGGTCCTGGTAAAATGGCGGCAATCACTTTGAGCTTTTCAGTCGCAGCCAAAATCGCATGGCTAAATGCCACCGACTCATGCTGATACTCCGCCCCATAACCCGCAGTAAAGCGGATTTGCGACAGCGCATAGCTAAAGCCATTTTGCTCAGCAGTTTGTGCCAGTTTCTTGTTGTAATCGATGTTCCATTCGGTACGCTGTTCGATATTACTGACCACCAAGCCACCACTGACATTGGGAACCCAGTAAGCAAATTCGAGCTGTTGTTGTGATTGCGCCATATTTTTATTCTCCTTGGACCATAGATGTGGTTTAAGCCACATCTGCCTTGACTGAGGTTTTCGCCGTTTTATGCTGTAAGCGAGATTCTGCGGCTTGTAAATCAGGTACGGCTGCCGAAGGTAGAACTTCTTCTTGTTCAATTTGGCGGTTGATACCAAGGTTTTGATTGGCCTGTGCAGTTTTGGCTTTGACCACTTCCGCACGCTGACCTTTGGCAGGCGCCCACTCTAAAATTGGCAAGGCACGCGCAACTGCTAAGGTAATACGGTCACGCAAGGCTGCACTTTGAATGGTATATTCAGGCGTGAAATCGCGATCTGTGGCATACACGCCGATTGGTAAGGTTTGCGCTTGGAAGAAACTGAACAATGGACGTAACTGGTGTTCAAGTACCAAGGCATGACGGTCGCTACCGCCTGAAGCCGCCAACAAGACAGGCACATCCACCAAAGCGGTTTGTTCTACAAAATCAAAGAAATGCTTAAATAGCCCTGTAAATGATGCACGGTAAACAGGAGTCCCGACAATCAGTGCATCGGCTGCTTCTACCGCTGCCAAGTCGTCTTGCACACGCTGCGGCAATTGATGGCGGTAAATCGCCCCACCCAAAAGCTGCCCGATTTCACTGAATTTAATAAAATGCACATTGATCGGGGTTGCCTGACCTAGTTCACGAATGATTTCTTCAACCAGTGCTTCGGTTTTGGACGGATGATTTAATCCACCAGAAACAGCAACGATATTCAGTGGTTTTACCGCATTTAGAATTGTGGACATGAGAATATAAACCTAAATTAAAATATAAATCTGATGAGGTTTATTTATCCATATTTTCTTATGCAGGGTAAAATAATAAAAACAGGCAAATTTATCGTTTTTTGAGATATATTCAGCATCGATAAGCTTTGCATGAAAATCGAAATGAGCGATTTAAAAATAAAAAAGAGGGATTAATTTCCCTCTGATTGATTCACCGCAGTTTAATATTTAACTCCACGCATGACGTGGCAATTCCACTCCATTTAAATAATAATTTCCAACCAGATGCAGCTTCCAGCGCACAGGATCATGCAAGGTATGCGTGCGTGCATTGCGCCAGTGGCGATCAAGATTCAACTCGGACAAGGTCGAGCGTGTGCCTGACAATTCAAACAGTTTATTGGTCGCCAGTAACGCAATTTCGGTGGTCAGAACTTTAGCTTCCGCGACCAATAAAGTCGCTTCGGCAACATGCGCTTCGGTGGTGTCGGCAATCGCTGCATCAATCGCATCACCAGCCAAGTCCAACACCGCTTCGGCAGCCCGCAGTCTGATTTTCAGATCACCAATATTGGCAATGGTGTAAGGATCGTCTGTGGCTTTTCCTAAGCCCGAATCAATCCACGGACGACTGTGCTGACGCACATACTGAATGGTTTCTTGAATCGCCCCACGGGCAATGCCTGCATCGACTGCTGCCTGTATAAACTGGGAAATTGCTCCCGCAGGTGTAGGACGCTCAAAGGCTTGATAAACAGGAATCACGTATTCTTCACGGGCAAAGACATTTTGCAAACGAACTGTGCCACTGGCTGTCGTCCGTTGCCCAAACCCCGACCAGTCATTGATAATTTCAACCCCTGTGGTATCGCGTGGCACAATCGCAGCAAAACTGCGCCCTTGTGCATCGACAGCGACAATCGGAATCCAGTGCGCCAGTAAAGCCCCTGTCGCAAAGAATTTTTCACCATTAATTTCATAACCTTGCTCGGTTTTATGAATTTTGGTGGTCAGATCAGCCACGGTTTTACTGCCTTTTTCCGAAAAAGCATTGCCCAGACGGATGCCTTTTAAAATCAGCTCGAAAAAGAATTTTTGCTGTTCAGGCGTTGCATCCAAACGCAAATGCTCGACAAATGCCCAGTGATTCTGTGCAATTTGCCCCAAAGAAGAATCGACACTGGAAATAATTTTCACCACTTCGGCCAAGGTGCGGTATTTGACCTGTGCGCCGCCAAAGGCTTTGGGAATGTTGATTGCCCATAAACCACTTTGCGAATATTTCTGGATTTCCTGCAAAGGCAAACGGCGTTCCTGATCACGCAGGGAAGCTTCTTTGGCAAATTCCTGCGCCAGTTCACGGGCGATGGCGATCGCTTCCGCATCGGAACGAATCACATGCGCATCTTGCTGATGTTCAAAAAATTTGAGCGGAATTGCGGTCTGCGATGCAAAGCTGATTTGGTTCAATGTGGTCATGCTGTTGTACTCTTTTTATGCTGAGATGACCTTAACTTAGCACTGTTTTTTCTGTGGTTTTATAGATAAAAATGCTTTGCTTATTCGAAATAAACACATGATTTTTCAGCAATAAAAAAGGCTGTATCACACAGCCGATTTTATCTTTTCAAACGCTCATCATGACTCAATCTGCGACTTGCGTCCCCAAATAACCTTGTGGAGTTTTATTTTCAACAATCGCATCGACATCGTGTTTGGTCGGTTCAAATTTGATCAGGAAGCCAATCACAATAATCGGTACAATCGCAAAAATCGACACCAGTAAAAATACATCAGTTTTATAGTTTGCCATCCAGATCGGCAACACAAACAGCGCAATTGCCTGTGCCACGCCTGTTACAGCACGGTTAAAGCCCACACCGACACCGCGGATTGATGCAGGATAAGCCATGGTCGGATAGACCATCATTTGAGCACCTGGACCAAACCCTTCAGCAAATAACCACAGCCCGAGCATGAAAATTGCGCCATATAAGAAGAAGCTATTACTTGGATCCCCAATCGCGGACAGTGCCACCAAGGCAATGAACTGTAAGGCAAAGCCTGCCAACAATACATGGCGAGAACTAAAGCGACTCGCCACAAACACCCCGAGCAAACCACCCGTAAAGGCAAACACCAGATTTAAACCCAAGGTGGTGGTAATGGTGGTTAAGGTATCGGTATGGAAAAAACGGGTTAAAATGGACGGCAAGAAAAAGGCAATCGTGGTGTACTGAAAAGCCACCGCAATATGAATCACAATCGCCACAATAGTACGCGGCAAATAGGTTTTATTAAACAGCACCGCAAAGCCTTCTTGGGTATGTTTTTGCTCGAATTTTTCAACACGATCGACCACCGCCACCGCATTAATCTGATAAGACTCACGCAAAATTTTCACTGCGCCTTTTAAATCGCCCTGATTCGCCAACCAAATCGGTGATTCGGTCAGGTATTTGCCCCGAATAAAAATGATCAATAATGCAGGTACCGCACCGAAAATCAGCGAGCCACGCCATAACCAGTTGGCATGTTCAGGCGGCAATAAGAAATACAGCGCTAGTACCAAAGCAAAACACACTGTCGATGCGGCATACCACATCGGGCACCATGCGGCTAAACGTGCAGCTTTGTTGCTTGAACCATTAAATTTTGAAAATTCAGACAGATAAGACATCGCTACAGGCAAATCAATCCCGACACTAATCCCCATGACAAAACGCGCAGCAATCAGCACCCAAACATTTGGGGCAAAACCCGCCACAATCGCGGCAATCACAAACAGCACCATGTCTGCCATAAATACCCGATAACGCCCGATTTTATCGGTCAGCCAACCGCCAATCAGGTTACCAACGATCGTGCCACAGACGATTGCCGAAGCCACCACGCCTGTCATCACAGGGGTTAGTGAAAACTCGGCAATCACCTGTTCTATCCCGAAAGATAAGGTGGTCAGGTCATATGCATCAATAAATACCCCAATCAAAGCCAGCCAAATCACTTTATTGGTCTTGCCTTGCCCTGCCAGTTTTGAAATGAGTTTCGACACATCATCAGGTGCTTGAATTTTATATTGCTGATCGTGCGTTAAATCTTGAGCTGTCATGGAGCTCGTCCTTTCGCCAACTAGAATCTGACCACGGTATATAAAAACAAAGTGCCTGAAAAATAATCTGTTGTGATTTATAAATCCATTATTGCTAATTATCATTTTCTGCTATGTATCGCGATTTTTATGCAGATAGTTTTTAAATAAAAAAGGGAATAAATAATTATTCCCTTGGTATTTTTAAAATATCAATGCTAATTTTAAAATCAGCAATTATGGATTAACTGGCTTGAGCAATCGGATTTTTTTCACCGACCCGATAACTTGCGCCACGATGGTTTTCAGGCAAATGTGCCCCTTGCCCAAACAGTTTTTCCCGCAATGTCCCTTGTGCATATTCGGTCTGATACACACCACGTTTTTGCAGCTCAGGCACAATAAATTCCACCACATCACTAAAAGTCTGATGCGCCAAAATATAAGCCAAGTTAAAGCCATCTACATCGGTTTCTGTGACCCATTCCTGCAAGGCATCTGCCACGGTTTCAGCCGAACCCACCAACACAGGGCCATTGCCCCCGACACTGTTCCAGTTGGCGATTTCCTCAATGGTCCAGACACGGTTCGGGTCGGCATTCACATAAGCATCTAGCATCGACTGAATCGCATTGGTCTGAATATATTCCACCTGATCGGTGGGCTGATATTGGGAAAAATCCACACCCGACCAGCCCGAAACCAAAGTCAATGCGCCATCATAACTGCCATAAGATTGATATTCTTTAAACTTCTGTTGGGCTTTGGCATCGCTACTATCGGTAACGATTGAAAGCAAGGTATAGATTTTCACCGAATACGGATCACGCCCTTGTTCCACCAGTTTGGCACGAATACCCTGCACCACTTTTTTAGCAGCGATTTTGGACGGCGCAGCAATAAACACACATTCAGCATTTTGACTGGCAAACTGTTGCCCACGGCTTGAAGCCCCTGCCTGATACAACACAGGGGTACGCTGCGGTGATGGCTCACAAATATGAATCCCGGGCACAGTAAAATATTTGCCCTGATGCTGAATCGGATGTACTTTGCGATGATCGGCAAAAATACCACGCTGCTTGTCGCGCAGTACCGCATCCTGTTCCCATGAACCTTCCCAAAGTTTATACAGCACTTCCAGATATTCATCGGCAATATCATAACGATCATCATGATTTTGCTGGGTTTTTAATCCCAAATTTTTCGAACCACTTTCCAGATAAGAGGTCACGATATTCCAGCCAACGCGTCCTTTGGTGAGGTGATCAAGCGTACTTAAACGACGCGCAAAGGGATAAGGATGTTCAAATGAAATCGAGGTCGTCACCCCAAAACCCAAATGCTGCGTGACCGCAGCCATCGCAGGTACAATCTGGAGCGGATCATTGACAGGCACTTGCACCGCACCCGTGAGTGCATGCTCAGCACTATGATGATAAACATCATAAATGCCTAAAACATCTGCAATAAAAATCCCGTCAAAATAACCACGCTCTAGGATTTTGGCCAAATCCATCCAGTATTCCAAGTCTTTATATTCTGTCGAACGATCTTGTGGATGTCGCCATAAACCAGGCGATTGATGGGCAATACAGTTCATTTCAAAGGCATTAAAACTGATTCTTTTCGACATGTTGGCAACTCAAATTTTTATCTTTAGAGCCATCTTAAAATAAAAAAAATCACCAATTTATAACAATAACTTGGCTGCTTAGCAGATTTGCTGTTAATGAAATAATCTGCTGTGGTTATCTGTTTTTGGTGATAGATCAAACAATTGTCCAGAACACTTCATTTTAATTGAGGCATAAAAAAACCTCGACATCCTGTCGAGGTTTTTTCGTATTTGCGCCCTAGGGTTAACTCCTGTCATCCCTCACGATCCTGATGCGAGAACTTATTATTGTTGTTTGATGTTCTGGAACTTCCTGTTCCTGATGAGTTCATCATAGCAAATTCAGCATTGCTGCCTATTGGCAAATGTCCTGAATCCTTGTCAGCAAATGCTTACATCAAAAAATAAAAAGAGCAGCGATTCGGCTGCTCTTTAAAATACAACTACTCTTAACTGGCTTTGGACAATGCCTGATCCTGACTGACATCCCCAATACGCCATTGATACGGTGGCAGAGTGCCATTGACACTAAAATCACCGACAATTCGATCTTTAAACACCCGTGGATTATGTGAAGACAGCGTTCGGACATTACGCCAGAAACGATCCAGTGCATGACGCTGATCTGATGCCGATGCACCCAAGGCATCAAACAGTACCGTTGAGGCATTTAAAATCAGTTGGGTAATCACTGTTTGCGACTGTGCAGTTTCTAACTCAGCCAGTGCATTTTGCTGTTCCTCATATTCAGCATTGTCTTGTAAGGCTGCCAAATAAGTGCGCTGCAAACTTTGCGCGACTTTTTCAACGATTGCCCCTGCACTATAGGCGGCGCCACGCACCTGCCCAACCACCTGTAAAATTTGTGGATCATTGCGTACAAACTGGCTGTTGGCATGGGTATAGTTACGGTTGCGCTGCGCTACCGCATAGGACAATTCATAGCTGGCAGCATGTCCAAGCCCTGTAATAATCGCCAATTGCACCAGTTGGTAATACGCTGCTGAATATTTAAAGCGGCTAGACTCAACCAAAATTTCCTCAGCATCAATGAGCACATCATTAAAAATCGTTGTGCCACTAGCCGTGAGTTTTTGCCCAAAACCATTCCAGTCATCTTGTATGGCAACCCCTTCTTGATGACGTTGCACTAATACCGCTGCCGATTCTCCTGACAAATCCTGAATACCAACATCAATCCAGTCTGCATATAAACTACCTGTGGTGTAATACTTTTGGCCTTTTAAACGAATCTGGCCTTGTGGATCACGATAAATATGGGTTTGAAACTGATCACGGCCTTCTTTTCCACCTTCAGACCATGCGCTACCAACGGTTTCACCCGCAGCAATCCGTTTAAGCCAGCGAGCTTTAAATGCAGGATCTTTGGAAATTAAGACATCTTCGGTAAAGCCAAAGTGAACACGAAGCGCTTGTGGCAAGTTTGAATCGGCTTGAGCAAGCTCAACCAGCAGAGCGAATAATTCAGGAATGCTAGCATCAAAACCACCAAAGGCTTTCGGCAAACGCAATCGGGTAAAACCGCTGTCTTTAAGCCACTGCAATTGTTCATAAGGCAAAATTCGCTGCTGCTCGCGCTGTAACGTACCTGCCTGAATTTTGGCAAACACAGGGCGAAAATGTTGTGCCAGTTCGTCATAACGTGCGGATGGGCCTTGCCCCCATGCTGCATAGATTTGTGATTCAGAAAAAGCTTGGGCATGCTGAATTGTTGGATTAGTCATGGCATTACTCAAAAATCAATATGCCTTTACCTTAAAATAAATCGTCTGCTGTCATCAGATGTTGTTTTGCTATGGTTAGCACAATTTTAGATAATCTCCACACACTCAACAGCAGGGTTTTACTCTTTTTAAATATTTAATTTTAATGAAATTTTATCCATTACAGCCACTCAAACTCAAACAATGACGCAAAAAAACACCCTGCATGTGCAGGGTATTTTTCTTCATCTTACAACTTAGAATGGAACACGTTTATATTGACGGTATTCTGGTTTCCAGAAATTTTTCTCAATATTTTCCATGAGCAATTCATCACTAATCACAGGAGCTACGCCTGCATCCATTGCTGCTTTTGCGACTTTAAAGGCAATCACACGTGACACTTTTTGAATGTCATCAATTTCAGGCAACAAGTCTGCATTTGGATCTTGCAACATTGGTGAACAGTCTGCCAAAGCATTGCTCGATGCCATCAGCATGCTGTCGGTGACACGAGTTGCACCTGCTGCAATCACCCCCAAACCAATACCCGGGAAAATGTATGAGTTGTTGCACTGACAAATGTTATACAACTTGCCTTGATAATTTACAGGTGCAAACGGGCTACCTGTGGCAATCAAAGCTTTCCCGTCTGTCCAGTTCAAGACATCGGCAGGTACAGCTTCGACACGCGAGGTTGGATTCGACAATGGCAACACAATCGGACGTTCACAGTTTGCAGCCAAAGTCCGAATAATTTCTTCGGTAAATAAACCTGGTTGACCCGATACCCCAATCAACACGGTTGGTTTGGCGTGTTTTACCACATCAAGCAATGAAATCATTTCATCGGCTTGTGCCCAGCTTGCAACGGCTTCAGGTTGTTGTGCTAATTTACGTTGGAAGTCTAGCAAGTTCGGCTGATTTTCAGTGATTAAACCGAAACGATCGACCATAAACACTTGCTTGCGCGCTTCAGCATCACTCAAGCCTTCTGCCACCATTTGCGCTACAATCTGCTCAGCAATACCACAACCTGCTGAACCTGCACCCAAGAAAGCAATACGCTGATCTTTTAACTGCTTGCCTGCCGCACGACTCGCTGCAATCAAACTACCCACCGATACCGCAGCCGTTCCCTGAATATCATCATTGAAACAGCAGATTGCATCACGGTATTTGTTCAGCAAAGGCATCGCATTTTTCTGTGCAAAATCTTCAAACTGAATCAAGGCTTTTGGCCAGCGACGGCGAATACCGTGAATCACCTCATCCACAAAGTTATAGTATTCATCACCGCTAATACGCGGTTGACGCCAGCCCATATAAATCGGGTCATTCAGCAACTGTTGGTTGTTGGTACCGACATCAATGGTAATTGGCAACGTATAGGCAGGACTGATCCCACCACACGCGGTGTACAGTGATAATTTTCCGATTGGAATACCCATACCGCCAATACCTTGGTCACCAAGACCCAAAATACGTTCGCCATCGGTGATCACAATCACTTTGACATTTTTACGATTCACGTTTTGCAAAATGTCGTCAATGTGTTCACGGTCAGGATAAGAAATAAATACCCCACGATGACGGCGGTAAATATCAGAGAACTGTTGGCAAGCTTCACCAACCGTTGGTGTATAAATAATCGGCATCATTTCCGCCAAATGATCTTCAATTAGGCGGAAAAACAGGGTTTCGTTGGTGTCTTGGATATTCCGTAAATAAATGTGCTTATTGATCGCATCGTGGAATGCAGAGTACTGTTGATATGAGCGTTGGCTTTGTTCTTCAATAGTTTCAATCACATGGGGAATTAAACCATGCAGGTTAAAACGAGTCCGTTCGTCTTCGCTAAATGCAGAACCTTTGTTCAATAAAGGCAATTCTAATAAGGTATTTCCAGCATAAGGGATGTAAAGTGGGTGCTTTTTTTGCGTAGCAGAGGTCATGTTTAGTCTCATCTTTGACTAAAACCGCACGATTGTGAAGTTTAGCTTTTCAAAATACCTGAATAGCTTAAGCCTTTTTTGACAAAAAAGGGTATTTAGCAAATTTATAATGGTATGAGACTTATTTCGAGATTTAATTATTCTGACTAATCTGGTTGGTCTTGTGTAATTTTTAAGGATTCTTGCAGAATATTCTCGACATTCTGCAAGAAAAAAGGAGGGGTTTCCAACTGCTACTTTACGCTTTCTTTTTAGAAAAACGTGCAAATTTACGATTAAAGTTGGCCACACGCCCTTCATTGCTGGCTTGGCGGACTTCGCCTGTATAAAACGGATGTGAAGCACTAGAAATATCCAAAGTCACATATGGGTAAACTTGTCCTTGATACTCTCGAGTTTGACTTGGTTTTAAGGTTGAACCAATTAAAAAATAGCTGTCTGCATTGGTATCGTGAAATAAAACTTGTTGATAATCAGGATGAATTTGTTTTCTCATAACATGCTCCAATATAATTACGTTATAACATAACAATATTCTATCCGATTTTTTTCATCTTCGTCAAAAAATCCGTGTGCTCATGCACAAAATCGACAGAAATAGTCTTTCCCTAGAACGTACAAAATTTGCTATATTTAGCGTTTTTCCGCGACATTTTTCTAACCATTATGAATACGGCAATCCAAGCAGCTCTTGATCATGCAGTTCAGTCCCTCAAGCAACAGGGTGTTCTTCCATCTGAATGGAACAACAACAGTACCTTAACGCGAACCAAAGATCGAAGCCACGGCGATTTTGCCTCAAATGTTGCCATGACTGCTGCGAAAGCTGCAGGTTTAAAACCGCGTGATCTTGCGGAACAAATCTTGGCAAATTTGCCTGAAGTTGCCGATATCAGTAAAGCTGAAATCGCAGGTCCAGGATTCATTAACTTCTTCTTAAATGCAGATCAGCGTTTTGCTGTTCTTGATCAGATTCAACAACAAAACCAAGCGTTTGGTCGCACGCAAAGCAATGCTGGACAACGTATCCAAGTCGAATTTGTCTCTGCGAATCCAACCTCTAGCCTACATGTTGGTCATGGTCGTGGTGCAGCTTATGGTATGACCGTTGCGAATTTACTTGAAGCGACTGGCGCTGTGGTTGACCGTGAATACTACGTCAACGACGCAGGTCGTCAAATGGATATTTTGGCGACTTCAACCTATTTACGTTATTTAGAATTAAAAGGGCAAACTTTAGTTTTCCCAAAAAATGCTTACCAAGGCGACTATGTTAAAGAAATCGCGCAAAGCATTATTGATCAAGATGGCGATGCACATGTCCGCCCTGTGGCAGATGTCTATAAAGATGTGCCTGAAGATGTGCAATATGCCGATGCGCTTGATGCTGATGGCAATAAAGTCGTTGTTTCAGGTGATAAAGAAAAACATATCGATGGTTTGATTGCCAATTCACAACAACTCCTTGGTGAGGGCTATCGCGTTTTCCATCAAGCTGCACTGAAAGCCATCTTAGAAGACATTAAAGATGACCTTGGCGAGTTCGGTGTGACCTTCAACCAATGGTTCAGCGAAGCGAGTCTGATTGAAAAAATTGATGAAGCGTTGGCCACCCTTGAACAACGTGGTTTCTTGTACGAACAAGACGGTAACATCTGGTTCAAATCGACTGAATTTGGCGACGAAAAAGACCGTGTAGTGAAACGTCGTAATGGTCAAACCACTTACTTTGCTTCAGACATCGCTTACCATCTCAACAAATTACAACGTGGTTATACCCATATTGTCGATATTTGGGGTTCAGACCACCACGGTTATATTGCCCGCGTAAAAGCAGCGATTGATGCGATGGGTTATGACTCAAGCAAACTGACTGTGCTTTTGGTTCAGTTCGTCAGCTTGTGGCGTGGCGGTGAGATGGTACAAATGTCATCTCGTTCAGGTCAGTTCGTAACTTTACGTGAACTGCGTGAAGAAGTGGGCAACGATGCAGCACGTTTCTATTACGTGATGCGTAAGAGCGAACAACACATTGACTTTGACCTTGACCTTGCGGTTTCACAAAGTAAAGACAACGCGGTGTATTACATCCAATACGCACATGCCCGTATCTGCCGTATGCTTGAAAAAGCCAAAGATACAGGTCTTGCATTTGATGCAGTAGCGGCACGCCAGTTTGCTGAACAATTAAGCCTTGATGCTGAAACTGAAATCTTGGCAAAACTGGCAGCTTACCCAGACATTATTAACCGTGCAGCCAATGCCTATGAACCACACCAAGTCGGTAACTACTTGAAAGAACTTGCAGCACTGTTCCATGGTTGGTACAACGAACACAAAGTACTGAGCGATGACGCTGCCTTAACTCAAGCACGCTTATTACTTTCAGTAAACGTACAACAAGTTTTGCGTAATGGTTTAGAATTACTTGGTGTATCTGCACCAACAGCGATGTAAGTTAAGAGGGTTCCTACGTGTGGGGTAAAACACAACGTGGCGTTTCTGAACGCCCTAAACAGCCAAAACAGGCATTCATTCCAAAATGGTTCGGTACTCTAATCTTGATTTTAGTGGTACTGAGTGCTGCACTGGCATTAATGTTGTGGAAGCCGTGGGCACCCGTACAACCACGTAGTGATGTGACGGCAGGACAATCTCAGGATGAAACCAATAAAGACTACCGTTTTTATGACCAGTTACCCAAACAACAGGTAACGCCTATTCCTGAACAGGCAGTCCCTGCCACAGCATCCAAAGAAGTCGGTGTGATTGTCGAAGCACCTGCTCAGCCAAGTGCAGAAATCAGTAGCGCTTCTGATAGCAGTTCCACTGCACAAACCAGCTATATCTTACAGATTAAAAGTTTTAATGATCCCGATAGTGCCGATGCCAAACGTTCAGAAATTTTAATGAACAAACTTCCTGCCGATGTTGTGATTAGCACAGAGAAAGGTAAAACATGGTATCGCGTGATTTCAGGGCCATTTAGCACAGAAAGTGAAGCCATTGCTGCGCAGCAAAATCTGCAAAATAGTGGCATCGATTCGATTATCGTCAAACACTAAAACATCAAACAAAAAAGCGATCAACTGATCGCTTTTTTTAGCGCAAAAAACTTCAATTTTGGGGCAAGGAAAAAAATCAGATTGCCCAACAAAATACAGATAACCCCCAAAACTGCACTAATACTCCAGTGATAGTTTTCCCAAAAAGTCGAAATGCTTAATGCCACCAAAGGAAAAAGCAAGGTACTATAAGCCGCCTGCCCTGCACCAATTCGCCCAACTAAAATAAAATAAGCGCTAAAGCCAATCACTGAGCCAAAAATCGCCAAATAACCTACAGCCAAACTAAATTGCCAATTCCATACAGCAGGTAAAAACTGCATGCCTGTTAGCGCTGCAAATAATCCCATCCAGATCGCACCATAGCTCATGGCATAAGCATTGGTACTCAAGACATCTAGTCCTCGTTTCTGATGACGTGTGCTAATCATATTTCCCAAAGAAAAACCATAGGTTCCAAGCATACACAAACCAATGCCAAGCAAAGTAGTTCCCTGCAAATGCGTACTGCTTAAGTCTTGCCAAAACAATAAAAACATACCAAGAAAACCTAAAATTACCGCAGGAAAAAACTGAGGTACAATTTTCTGAGCAAAGAACACACGACTATTCAATGTATTAAACAGAACTGCTATTGAAAAAATAACCGACTCTAAACCACTGTTAATATAGACAATTGCATGATAAAAACATAAAAAATTCAGTCCAAAAACACAGAGTCCCTGTGCAGCACAAAACCCATGATCACGTAAAGACAGAGGACGTAAACGGCGAGTAATCAATAAACCGAACATTAAGCAACTTGCTGCAATCAAAAAACGCCAAAACACCGCAACGACAGGATCAACCACATTTGATTGAGCTGTAATGGCAATCCATGTTGTTCCCCAAATCAAGACCACTATCGCATATAAAACCAAATTCACCTGTATGCTCCTTTTTTTATCGATAAAAAGTATGCGATACAGCACAATTTAAAACTTGTATAAACTGATGATCAACTTGCACAAACTTGTGGTTTTTTTAGAAAATCTGCAAGACTGTTTAAAAAACAGCTAGACTATATTGTCCATGATGTCACGACATGATCACGCAGATGACCTATCAGACCCTTGAACAGCTCCAGCAGCATAAAGCACAGTTGCTTGACCATGCACAACTCGGCTCAGGCATGCAATTGGCATCTTGGTACAACCAACATGATCGGGTCAGTGTAAAAAGCAATCATCACACCTTAAGCCTTTATATTCGAGAAGGCTATGAATGTTATCAACGGCAGGGTATTAAATGGCGCAATGGCGGCGGCCCAGATCATTTTTGTTTAATGCCACAGCAGCAGGAATCGGAATGGGATATTCGTGGTGAACTGAGTTTTGTGCATTTGTATTATACTGATCAACACCTACGAGATCTGGCGGCAAAGGTCTGGGATAAAGAGCCAAATACCATTCAGTTAGATGAAAAGACCTTTGCAGTTGACCCACACATTACTTTGTTATATCGGCATTTTTTATTGAACTGTGACTGGAAAGAATCTGAAAATTTGCTGCAACTATCCACAACCGCAACCTTGCTACTGAATCATGTACTTCGCAATTACAGCAATATTGTTTGGAATATGCCGCAAATTAAAGGTGGGCTAGCACCTGCTCAATTGCGCTCACTGTTGGCATGGATTGAAGCCCATTTGCATTTGCCACTGACGATTTCAGATCTGGCTGCACAAACCCATTTGAGTGACTACCATTTTGCCCACATGTTTCGGCATTCAATGCAACAAGCACCACATCAGTATATTTTACAACAACGCCTGATGCGTGCTCATCGATTGGTGCAGTCCTCAACACTGAGTCTGACTGAAATTGCTTTACAATGTGGCTTTAGCTCAGCCAGTCACTTTAGTAACCGCTTTAAGCAGCATTTTGGCTGTACACCTTCCCAGTTAAGACATTATTGATGTTGCAATTTATAACATTCATCCAATGCCAAAGCGTAATACTCCAAGCCTTCTTGTGCAGCTTGAAAGGCTTTTGCCTGTAAATCTGGTTTACCTTCACATAACAGTTTAATCAATTCCATCGCTTCATAAGGATGAATATCATCATAATGAGCATGCGCACGTAGCCATGCCAATGAACGTTTGTCAATTTGTATATCAGACTGACTTTGATAGTTCTGAATGCCTTTATAAACGCTTAATGACCAGTCACCTGTCGCCCACTCAATCGCCAAATTGGTTGCAGCAAGACTTTCAGGCAAACTACCACGATAATTAATGCTCCACAAAAAGTGGTTGACTGCATTCATTGCAGGAGGTGGCGTAATCTGATCCAGTTCTTCAAGGGTCACCCCAAAACCACGTGCCCAGTCGCGATACCAAACCAAATGGCGCTCTTCAACTTTCAAATTTTGAATTAACCAATCCCGACTCTCAACCACGCCAGCTTCATTAAACTGTGTTGCCTTTGCCAAAGCCAAAGCCATATAAGAGGGAAACTGTGCCACTAAGGGATAGAAATTTAATAATGCGCCACGAAAACAACGAATGTTCAGCTTACCTGTGGCCATACCAATAAACAGGGGATGCTGACTAACGCGCTCTTTTGCAGGAATAAGATCATCCCAAAATTTCTGCGCCCACTCACTATGTGGTGTAATTTCAAGGACTGAGCCTTTCTTCAGGACTGTCATAACATACTTCCTTCAATTTTTTGACTCATGCGAATGACGAAGATTTCTTTATTTTTAATACAATATCAAGTCTGAATAATCAATCAGATTTTCAGCGAAACTGTTTTTTTTGATTTGGCGTTTTACTGCCAATAAAAGATAGGCTTTCAATGAGTTATGAAATTGGTATTCAGATGATTTTATTGAGTCCTCATGCCAACTGTTTCTGTTCTGTTTCAAGCACGAGTAAAATTTCATTCACATCCTGAAAATTTTTTACATTTTAAATTTATGTAAAAATGATGTATAAAACAACGTGACGGGCTTAAAATACAAAGGCTTATCTTTTAAAAATTTCCACACAAAAATAAATGTATCTATATGTTGAAGGCTATAGGGTTGTCTATTTATACAACATATAAATATCTGAAAATTATATATTTTCAATAGTGAGATTGGGTTATGCGGTTACAAGGCTCAAATATACTTAGCCGAAAACAAGTCGATTTATTAAAAAAAACCCGATTAAATTTTGTGTGGTTTCCTAAAGATTTCGAGCGCGTCTACCAAGAACAATACCGACAAGAAGCTGCCTACGAATTTCGCTATCGTGGCATGATTATTTTTATTTTATATCTCTATTTATCCTTTGGTATTTATCAAGTCTTACCTAAAGATCATGTGTGGGCGTGGCTATCCTATTATAGTTGGGTTGGCGTGATTGTCCTTGCTGCATGGGTGATTTCTTTTGTCAAAAAACTCACCCCTTGGTTTGATCACTATGTATGTCTAGGTTCAGCACTCTCTGTTGCGATTAGTTTTATCTTGGTCAACAGTTTAGAAGGCGTCAAAAATACTGCTTTACTGCATACCGCGATGATGTATGCCGTGATTATTATTTATGGATTTGTTGGATTACGTTTCTATACCGCCTTAATCGCAGGTTGGGGAGGTGGTTTACTCGGTCTACTGGTCAGTAAACACTTAAATGCAGATATTGACTGGACACTCCTGAACCGTACCTATACGTTTAGCAGTTTTTTAGGTATGTCCTTGGCCTATTTTACTGATCGGCAGCACCGTGAAAATTTTCTACAAAATTGCATTATTGAACATAGCCATTTAGAGCTGGTACAGCAAGCTCAACAACTTTCCAAACTGTCACAACTTGATGCATTAACAGGTTTGGCCAATCGCCGCTATTTAGATGAAGTCTTGGAAAATGAATGGCATCGGGCAATTCGCTATAGCAGCCCGCTAACCATTATGATGATCGATATTGATTATTTTAAACTGTATAACGATGCACTTGGACATGTACAAGGCGATGAATGTTTAAAGCGCATTGCACTTCTTTTAAGCACCGTTACAGCTGAAAATAGTGACACTTTAGTCGTGCGTTATGGTGGAGAAGAATTCTTGCTACTGTTTCCCCGAACCAATGCGGAAGAAGCTCAGCAGCAAGCTGAACGTCTCATTAAAGAAACACATCAACTGGCAATTCCGCATCCATCGAGTTTTATCGCCCCTTATGTCACTTTAAGTATTGGTGTTGCCACCATGATTCCTCAAGCCGATGAGCGGATTTCCGAGTTTATTATTTCGGCTGACCATGCCCTGTATCTGGCAAAACGTAAAGGGCGCGATCAATATCAAATCACAGACAATCAACCTATGATTGCTAGAGCCATAGGTGAATAGCATTTTGCTCTAGATGGATTCATTCAGTTGCAAAAATTGCTTTTCAGACAACACCAAAATGCCATGTTGTCGTAAGAGTGCGGTGGTCACACCTACTCCTTCAAGCCGTATCCCTGAAAATGAGCCATCATAAATAAATTGACTGCCACAAGATGGACTGTTTTCTTTTAAAATAGCATGTGTTGCCCCATATTGCTGAGCGATTGCCAATGTAGCGTAAGCCCCTTGAAGATATTGCTCAGTCACATCCCGCCCTGATTGCTCAATCACTTTTGCCGTGCCTGCTAAAACACAATCACCATCTCCCCCAACAATTTCTGCGGCTAAGCGTGGTATGGGTAAGCCCGCTAATATCTCAGGACACACCGCAATTGCTTTATTTTGTTGAATGAGTTGCTGAGCCTTACGATGTAGGCAATCTGTTCCATCATATCTTACAGGTCGCCCCGCCAAACATGCGCTGACTAAAATCATCATTCAAGACATCTAAAGGGAAAAATTAAGCATCGCATCTGTGCATGCAAAAGCTCCAACGCTATTGATAATGCCCATCCGTTTCCTGCGCACGCTGAAATGCGTCACGCTGCTGGATACGGGCGAGAAATGCACGGATATGTGGAATATCCAGTTGAGTCCGTTTTGAAATAGCCTGTAAAGGAAAACTCATTTGAATATCCGCAAATGAAAATGCGCCTGCAAAATACTCATGTTCAGTCAAATACGATTCAATATAAGCCACATGATCTTTGAGTCTTGGCTGTAAAAAGCCTGCTTTTACCCCTTCACATACTTTTTTGGCAATTGGACGAATCAAAAATGGGACTCTTGAGGGTACATTGCTCATTACCAGTTGAAATACCAACAAGGGCATCAATGAACCTTCAGCATAATGCATCCAGTATAAATACTGATAAGCATCATCTTGAATTTCAGGATTCGGCTTAAATAAACCTGCTTGGTCATAACGCTGTTGCAATACATCTAAGATGACGGCAGATTCGGCAAGTACTTGCTGTTCATCTTGCAAGACAGGTGATTTACCCAAAGGATGAATGGCTTTGAGTTCCTCTGGCGCTGAAAGATTGGGCTGTCGTTTATAAAAACGAATCTGATAATGCAGTTGTAATTCTTCTAATGCCCATAAAATACGAAAGGCGCGTGAATACTGCAAATAGTGCAATACGATCATCCAGTAGATCTCCCGATTTGATGGTGTAATTACTTCATCCTAGCAGATCGACTTGAAATAATAAGTACTTTTTTATGACGCGGTATGTCTTGCAATACAACTACAACTTAAATGCCGATCTCAGTCCTGTTACAATAGCAATTATCATATTTCGATAAATTCCTGAATTTTTATAAGGCTTTTGCTGCATGGAATCTCAAAATCCCACCACGTACCAAGCATTACAACCCCAATATCGCTTACTGGTGCTTTTGGTCTCGATTGGTTTTTTCATGCAAGCCCTTGACACGACCATTGTCAACACTGCCCTGCCTGCGATGGCACAGCACTTAAAAGAAAATCCTCTGCATATGCATGGGGTTGTCGTGGCTTATGTGCTGTCCGTTGCCAGTTGTATTCCCATGAGTGGCTGGTTAGCCGATCGTTTTGGATTACGCTCAGTTTATTTGAGTGCAATTATCATTTTTACCTTAGCATCCTTAGGTTGTGGTCTATCGAACTCATTTGAACAACTGGTGGTTTTTCGGGTTCTGCAAGGAATTGGCGGAGCATTGCTGCTTCCTGTAGGACGACTATCTTTACTCAAAATTGTTCCTCGCGAACAATTTGTATCGGCGATGAGTCTAATGAGTCTTGCAGGGCTGATCGGCCCTTTAATTGGACCAACACTCGGCGGTTGGCTGGTTGAGGTCGCGAGTTGGCACTGGATTTTCTTAATTAATATTCCAATGGGTATCCTTGGTATTCTTGTAACCTTGAAGGCATTACCCAATATTGTAGAAAGCAAAGTCAAACGCTTTGACCGTTCAGGCGTAATCCTGCTGATTGTTGCAATGGTGGGTCTGACATTAGGTATTGATTCTTTTTCAATTGAAGGTTCATCACATCAGAGTGCCTATCTACTATTGATTGCGGGGCTCGCGGCAAGTATTTTATACGCTCATCATGCACATACCCATCAAAATGCATTATTTCGTAGTGACTTGTTTAGACATCAATTTTATGCCATTGGGGTATTAGGTAATTTCTTTGCCCGTTTTGCAGGCAATGCCATTCCCTTTTTACTCCCTTTACTGTTGCAAGTCGTATTTAAATTCGAACCCTTTGAAACAGGGCTAATGATGATTCCTCTCGTACTCGGCTCACTATTCTCTAAGCCAATTGTGCGCCCTTTACTACAACGTCTGGGTTACCGCAATGTGTTAATTCTCAATACTATTGCAGTCGGACTTTGTGTCATGAGCTTTACCTTAACCTCAGCAACCACACCTGAATGGCTGCGTGCATTGCATTTCTTTATTTTTGGGACACTCAACTCGATTCAGTTTGTTTCAATGAATACATACACGCTAAAAGACTTACCTTCACAACATGCCAGTAGCGGCAACAGCTTCTTATCGATGATCATGATGCTCTCTATGAGTATCGGGATTGCATTGACAGGAACACTGATCAATTTTTATCAAGATACAAGTTTTCATTTACAGCTTGCTCAAGCCTTCGATGCCACCCTACTCACACTCGGTGCAATGAATGTGATCACCATGCTGATTTTCTGGCGAATTCCCAAACAAAATCTCTCATAAGTTTAAATAGGTTTTCTGCTGCAGTTTTCTTAAAATAGAGCTTCAATCTTACCGATCTGTTGGATCATGAAAGCTGCTCGCAAAAGTTACTTGCACCTTGTCCGAACCTTAACTGCAACCGTTATCGTTTTATTGCTATGCTTCATTAGCCTCATTCTCTTTCAAAATCAGCCTGCAGAAGCACAAGATCATCCTGTACAAGGCTTTGATGTTTCTCATCATCAAGGCAATATTGACTGGAAAAAAATTTCACCGCACAAGTATCAATTTGTGTATTTAAAAGCCACCGAAGGCGGTGATTATCAAGATCCGAGTTTTCAACAAAACTGGTTAAAAGCACGTGAGCAAGGCTTACATGTGGGTGCGTATCATTATTATCGTTTATGCCGTGAGGCAAAGATTCAGGCTGCCAATTTTATTGCCACAGTACCCAATAAAGCTGATGCCCTAGCGCCTGTGATTGATTTGGAATACGATGCCAATTGCATTCAAAATTCAAATCAAGAACAGCTCCTGAAACAGATTCAGACCATGCAGAAAATCTTGCATCAGCATTATGGTAAAGCACCCATTATTTATACCTCAAAGACCTTTTATCATATTGTGCTGATGGGACACATCCCACATACCGCGCTTTGGATTCGCGATTATGATGAGGCTTATCCAAAACTTAAAGATCAGCGCGGCTGGATGTTTTGGCAATACACTCAAAAAGGACATATCAATGGAATTAGCCAACCTGTCGATCTGAATGCCTATGCAGGTTCAGCCGAACAATGGCAAAGCTATTTACGTTATTTAGGAATTATTCATCATTAAACAGCGCAAAATCATTCACATCGACATGGATGCCTTTTATGCTTCAGTTGAATTACGTGAACGCCCTGACTTAGTCGATGTCCCTGTGGTTGTCGCATCACATCATCCACGTGCGGTCATCACAACTGCGTCCTACCCTGCACGACGTTTTGGTTTACGCTCTGCCATGTCGATGGCACAAGCCCGTAAACTTTGCCCACATGTGGTAGTACTTGAGCCACGCTTTGAACTCTATCGAGAGGTATCTGCTCAAATTCAGAATATTTTTCAGCAATATACCGACCTCATCGAACCTTTATCTTTAGATGAAGCCTATTTAGATGTCACTGAAAATAAGCAAGGTCTGGCATCAGCAACTGCTGTGGCTCAAGCCATTCAACAGCAAATCTGGCAACACACTCAGCTTACTGCATCGGCAGGGGTAGCACCCAATAAATTTCTTGCCAAAATCGCATCGGACTGGCATAAACCCAATGGACTCTGTGTGATTAAACCGCAACAAGTTCAAGATTTTATTGATGATCTACCCTTAAAAAAAATCCCTGGGGTGGGTAAAGTCACTCAAGCCAAGCTCGAACAATTACAGCTTTACACACTCGGTGATTTACAAAAAATTGAATTGCACGTTTTACAGCAGCACTTTGGAAAATATGGACAACAATTACATCTATATGCTCAAGGAATTGATGAACGTCCAGTGGAAGCCAGTCGAGTCCGTCAGCAAATTTCTAAAGAAATTACCTTTGACCAAGATCTTTATCTCAGCGAATGCCAAACCACATGGGTAACATTGGCTGTAAAAGTCTGGGCTAGCTTAGAGAAACGTCAGCTCAGTGCCTTTGGTGTAACCATCAAACTTAAACAAGCTGATTTTCATGTGCTGCAACACAGTAAACGATTTCAAAGCCCATTAGAGAATTTGGTGCAGCTACAGCAAGCGATTACTTTATTAATGACTGAGCTGAATATTTCCCCTCAATTGCGCTTCCGTTTGGTTGGAGTCGGCGTTTATCAACTCATCGATACCGAACAGAAAAATCAATTGTCACTGTGGTAATTAATTAAAATAATTCTCATTTACAAAAAATATATGCCTTAGACTCTCGCAAGCTAAGCATTTTTCGATTAAGCTATGTCCGCTTACATTTATCCATGAAGCTATTGCACGGTTAAAACTAATCCATGGTTTTAACCAGCCGTCCCTGTAATACATCGGATTAATCATCATGCGCATTGCAGGGCGCTCCGACTGTTAGGCATGGACTCCTTCTGAATGACCTCAAGTTCTTCTTCTCTACATATCACACAAGAAAAACGAGCTCGCAAAGCTGCTTTGAGTAGCTTTATTGGCGCAGTTGTGGATTGGTATGACTTTTTACTCTATGGCATTGTTGCTGCGTTAGTATTTAAACAACAATTTTTTCCAAATATTGACCCGACTATGGGAACGTTAGCAGCGTTTGCCACTTTTGGTGTTGGTTTCTTATTTCGCCCATTAGGCGGTATTGTTTTCGGGCATTTTGGCGACAAACTCGGTCGTAAAAAAATGCTGTTCCTCACTGTCTTTCTCATGGGTGGAGCAACCGTATTCATCGGATTATTACCCACTTTCGCACAAATTGGTTGGTGGGCACCTGTTTTACTCGTCACATTGCGTGCCATTCAAGGCTTTGCTGTCGGTGGAGAATGGGGTGGTGCAGCACTCATGGCTGTAGAAAATGCCCCTAAAAACAAGAAAGCCTTTTATAGTAGTGGTGTTCAAATCGGATATGGTGTGGGCTTAATGCTCGCATCGGGCTGCGTATCTCTGATTACTTTATGTATTGGTGAAGATGGCTTCCGTGACTGGGGATGGCGTATTCCATTTCTTGCCAGTGTTATCTTAGTTGCTTTTGCAGTATGGGTTCGTTCAGATCAAGAAGAGTCTACCGAATTTAAACAGCAGCAACACAAACCTAAGCTTCAGGAAAAGAAATCACGTTTTCCGATTATTGAAGCGGTTAAGCATAACCCAAAAGGTTTTTTCTACATCATTGCATTACGTCTAGCTGAATTGCTTTCAATGTATTTAGTCACAACCTTCGCCCTGAACTATTCAACCGAAAAATTGCATATGTCTTCGCAATTATTTTTGAATATTTCTTTAATGGTCGGTGCAATTAGCTGTGTCAGTATTCCATTTTTTGCCATGATTGCAGACCGTTTTGGCCGCCGCCGCATGTGTATTATGGGTGGTTTAATTGGTGCAGGCGCTGCATTTCCATTCTTCTTGGCATTGCAAAGTGGATCCGTTTTTTGGTTAGTGATTTTATCTATTTTACTTGCCAATCTAGCCCATGACATGGTGGTCAGCGTCCATCAGCCGATCTTTACCGAATTATTCGGTGCAGAATACCGCTATAGTGGTGCAGGTGTCGGCTATCAACTTGCCAGTATTATTGGCGGTGGTTTTACGCCATTTATTGCAACAGGACTCATCTTCCTTGCACATGGACACTGGATTTTCGTTGCGATCTATTTAACTGTGGGCTGCTTACTCACTTCAATTGTTGCAGCACGCATGAAAGGTCAAGTATCATCAAAAACTGTCAATTCTCCCCTTGTAGATTAAACTTATGGCTGTTGAACGTTTACATGTAAGCTCACGTTTTTGTGAAGTCGCAATTTCAGGTAACTTGGTCCATCTTGCGGGGCAACTTGCAGATGATACGAGCCAAGATATTCGCTCACAAACCCAGCAAACCCTTGCCAATATTGATCGCTTTTTAGCTGATGCAGGAACAGATAAGACTCAAATTTTATCTGTGATTATTTTCTTAAAAGATATTGAACAAGACTATGCTGCAATGAATGAAGTTTGGGATGCATGGGTTATACAAGGTCATGCACCTGCACGCACCTGTGTCGAATCTAAACTGTATGCTCCAGAAGTTTTGGTTGAAATGACAGTAACAGCTGTTAAACCATAAGCCTTCAAACTGGCATTTGCCTACGCAAATGCCATTGTTTTTTCTTGAATATTCAAATCACGCGATAATTTCTTCAAATCGGGTACGCCTGCATAACGCAGCACTCGATAACCAGCCATTTCCAACAAAGCATCTTCATAACGATCATCACGATGCTGTGTAAACATTGAGCCACCAAGAGAAATAATTGCCACAACTTGAAACTGTGAATTTAAAATGACAAAGTCAGCTGTCATATTATTAAACTTTGCTCGTGTATGTGAATACTTACTTGTTAACAGTGCACTATAAGCAACATTTGATAAAATAATATGTTGTGGTAAGAGCTGATTCAGTCGTTGATAAATGATTTGTTCGTTATAGTTGAGCAGAGCTCGTTGTTTTAAAGCACTATCATAATGCTGATCTGTACGTTTTTGATAACGAACGACAAATATAACTAAAATCAATACGCTTAAGATACTCAGAGAAATAAGTTCTATCATTTCACACATTCCTTATAATTATCTGATTTATTGATCAGGTGCAAATCCTTTGCAAATCCTTTATTCATCCTAAAATTATCGCTGCACTTTACAAGACAATGCCATTGACAATTTATACATTTTATAATGGAGAATTATAGGCTATATCGTCAACCTTACGAATACCTACCTAATCTATAGCATGAACTTAGATTTTTTGGTTATTTGTAGCTAAAGAATCATATTTAATTGTAAATTTTAGACTTATTTTTTAAAAACACATACAAAAACTTAATTTTCCTCGAATAAAAAACACCCCCTGATTTGTGAATCAGAGGGTGTTTTA